>DASUGE010000293.1:0-4742 GCA_036274215.1 Polyangiaceae bacterium
CTCCAGCTCTTGTGGGACGGCGTCGTCGAGCTTGGTCTGATTGCGTGGCCTTGTCACGGCACGAGCGCACGCGAACTCAGCGTACTCGCCACGTTTAGCGAGCCGGTCGTGCTCGTGGTCGCGCCGACGCATGCCCTCGCCAAGAAACGCGGCGTGACGACGAGCGACCTGGTGCGGCTCGGACGTCCGCTGCTCAAGCTGCGCTGGTGGCAAGCCCACGAGCCCGCCCTGCTCCGTCTCGCGGAAAAGACGGGCGTTTCGCTCGAAGTTCCGATGGAGGCGGCGCGCTACCTCGTGCGCGATTCGACGGCGGTCGGGTTCTTTCCGCGCACCTACGTCGCCGAAGACCTCGAGCGGGGCCCGCTCGTCGAGGTGCGCATCCGCGACCTCAAGCCGTTCGAGCGCGGCAGTGCGCTCGTGCGCCGAACGAGCGAGAGTCCGCTCTCACCCGCGGCGGCTGCGCTCACCCACGCGATTGAGGTGCAGGCGAAGCGCATCGGGTTACGGGACACCGCTCGGCGCTCGCGAGCGAATGTCGCGAGTCGATCATGAGCGCCCGAATTGCCCTCGGTTGGTCATTGATTGCTTTTTCCGAGGTCGCTCTTCTTCAGTCGAGCGAGCATGTCCTCCGCCCGCATCGCTGCGCGTTGCCCGGCGCCCGGTGAGACGTTCGAGAGCACGATGACCACGTCGTTGTCGGGCGTCATGCGGAACACCGCGTTGACGCCCCACGCGCCGCCGTCGTGCCCGAAATAGGGGACGCCGCTCACGACGTCGGTCATCACTCCGTAGCCGTAGTGGTCGACGAGGTCCTCGGGCCCGCTTCGGTCGGTCTTGACCATGAGCTCGAGCGATTGCCTCGACACGAGGCGCCCCGCCGTGAGGGCCTGCGAAAAATCGTAGAGGTCCCGCACCGTCGTGAAGCTGCAGCAGAAGGGTCCCGGCAGCGGGAGGTAGCGCCGCGCGTCGCGTTCCGGGCCGTATTCGAGCCCGTGCCCGCTCGGCATGAGGAAGGCGTACGGGATGGCCACGTCGGCGGCGTTGGCAGCGGCGGGGTCGCGGGTCGAGTTCTTCATGTTGGCCCGCTCGTAGATGCGTTGCCGCATCACCTCGCCGAAGGGCTTCTGCTCGACCGCTTCGACGATGCGGCCGAGCACGACGTAACCGAAGTTACTATATGCCCAGCCCGCCCCGGGCTCGAAGAGCAGCGGGTCCTTGCCGAACGTGTCGATGTAGTCCTGAGGTGTCCGGAAGCGCTCGACGAAGCGGACGAGGCGCGGGTTCATCACGTCGGGCAGGCCGCTCGTGTGCGTCAAGAGCTGGTCGATCGTGATCGGGCACCCCTCCTTGAGCGGGTAGGTCGGGAGGTAGTCGCAAATCTTGCCGCCGAGCGCGAGCTTGCGTTCCTCGAGCAACTCGAACACGAGCGTTGCCGTGAGTATTTTTTCGACGGACGCGACGTTGAATCGCGTGCTCACTTGGTTCGGCGTCGGAAGATCGCGTCGCGCTTCGCCGTAGGCTTTCTCGAAGATGACCTCCCCGCGCCGGGCAACCAGCACCGCCCCCGCAAATCCTCCCTTTTGGGAGAAGCGCTGCAGAAAGGCGTCCAAGCTCGACGTGTATTCTTCGACGCTCCGTGGCCCGCGCTCACTCGGGGGTGCGGCCGCCTGCAACCACCGGACGTCCATCAAGCCTTCCCCGCTGTTGTCGAACACCAGGTAGCAGCTCAGCCAGTCGCCGAACTCGGTCTGAACGAGGGCAACCATCTGGTCGTCCTTGAGCTCGACCCGCTCGACCCGAATTCGCCCCATACTTCGCTGGTGCGTCAGGTAGCGGCCCTGGCGCTCACGAAGCGGCGCCAGCGCAGGCTTTACCCACCGGCGCTGCTCGAACCGATCCATGTCCGACCAACCGCCGTTGAACGCGGCCTCGAGCTCCTTCGTGACGGAGCGCCCGTACGCGGGGTCGGGCGCTCGAGGCTTTGGTGCGCCGCCGCACGCGACGAGCAGGAGAGCCACGAACGGCAAGGAAAGCCTCGAGAAGATCGCACGGAGCACGTCACGACCGTACCACGCCACACAGCGTGGCCCTGCGCGGTGAGCGCCCGGCTCTTCCTTACGGGTCACGCCGGTCGTGACGAGCGTCGTCGCGACTGGCTGGTCCCGTAGGTGAAGCCGTCGCGGCGCCGGTCGTAGGGGCGCGGGGTTGCCAGGGCGCGGAAGCGCGGCTTTCGTGCGGCACCAAGGGAAGCCAGCGGAGGATTCCATACCGCCCGCTCGCCGCCGCGGTCACTGCTGCGACGCCGGCGACGAACCCAAACACCAGGTAGTGAATGACGCGAACGGGCGGTCGCGGCACGGAGCGCGACAGCGTGAAGCGGAAATAGCGCCGGTCGACGTCGCGCTCGTTCTGAACGTCGCGGCGGAGCGTGTTCCAGAACGACTCGGGCAAAGAGGGCTCGTCTTCGTCCTGCATGACTACGCCTCCTTCCATACGAGTCCGACCCGCAGCTCGAGCAGGCGGCGGAGCTTTCGCCTGCCGTCGCGCAAGCGCGAGCGCACGGTCAGCGTGTTCGTGCCGACGATGCCCGCGATGTCGTCGACGTCGAGGCCTTCGAGATCGTGAAGCACCACGACGGCCCGGTGTTTGTCGCTCAGGCGACCCATCAGCTCGCGCAGCCTCTCGGCGCGCTGGCGCTCGTCGAGGAGCTCGAACGAGTGGGGTGCGTCGCTCGCGGGCTCTGCCGCGACGCCGATGTCGAAACGCAACCGAAAGCGCCGCCAGAAGCGGCGATGGTTCAAGAGCACGCGGTAGCAGACGCCGTAGACCCAGCTCGACAGCTCGCTTCGGCCCTGGAAGCTATCGCGCGCGCGCCAGACCTCGGTCGCCGCCGCCTGCACCAAGTCCTCGAAGTCGCGGTCCTCTCGCGACACCAGCGCGCGCATGCAACGATCGACCAGCCCGAAGAGCTCCCGCTCGCTCACGTGAGCCCAGGGCGACGCCGGGGCAGGCGTCACGGGCTCCGCTACTGAGCTCGAGGGGTGATGCACAGGGTACCCTTCTACTAGGTAGTGTCCGGTACGGCGCCCCCCGAGCACAAAAAGTCGGCTGCGGAGGCGAGAATCTTCCAGCCGCACTTCGAACGTGCGTCTGCGGTTCGAGCGCCTGCGGCCCGGGCGAGCGCTGTCACGCGGACGGAAGTTGCGGATAGCGAGGCGCGCGCCGTAGCGCGTAGGCGTTCAGCGCTCGTTCCACGGATTCATCAAGTCGAGCGGGCGACTGCGGTGCGTTTGTTCGGCCCACGGATTCATGAGGTCGAGTTGGCGATCGCGCCGCAAAAGGACGCGCAGTGCCTCGCGACGTTCGCGCGACAGCCCGCTCCGTGGGTCGAAGGCGTACTCGCGCAGCCCTTCGACCAATTGCTCCATACGCTCGCGCTCCGAAACCGGCGTCGACCGCGGCGGCGCTGCTGCTCCGCCCTTGGCGGCTGGTCCCGCGGCTGGCGCAGCGACGCGCGCCTCGGCCAGGAAGTCGCCTTCGGAGCGCAGCGGATCAGTCCGCTGCCCATCGCCCAAGCTCTCGACGTCGCCCGATTGCCGGTCGGCCTCACACGCGCGCTCCTGGCGCTCCCAATACCGTTCGAGCTCGATGAGGCGCGCCTCGATCTCGACGAGACGTGCTCGGTCACGCTGTGCGTCCGCCCGAGCCGACCGCGCTTCTAGCTCTGCCACGGCCACATCCCCGCGCGAAGCTCCCGCCCCGCACCCGGAGAGGCCGCCCACGAGCAGTACGATTGGAAGCGTCGAGCCGCGCCGCATCGTTCAAGAAAAATAGCACGGAGCACGAGCAGCGGCAGATTGGCGTGGTTTGTCCGCTGCGGGACCGCTCGCGCCGGTGGTCGCTGGGGTCCGCCGCGCTCCCCCTTGCACGTCGCCGCGGGCTGCGCCGGGGGCGGGTACCGCCTCGTGTTCCGCCACGGCACGGCGGAGCCCATGACGTTCCTCGGGCAGTACGTGGAGGTGACTCCGCACTCCCGCCTCCACCCCTCGAAAGAAGCGCTCGACGCTGCCCGCGCCTCCGGTGTGGAGGAGGGGATGACGGAGGCGCACGACCAACTGGACGCGCTGCTCGTCACCCTGCGCTAGGCAGGAAGCGCGGTTCGAGAAGAGCTCTAGCGCCGCAGCTCACGCCGAGCGCCCACTCTCGTGGGCGTGGTCGGGCGCGAGCCGCGGCGTCGAAGCTCGATTACCAGCGGTCGCCGCCGCCGCCACGCCCGCGACCACCGCGACCGCGATCGCCGCCGCCGCCGCCGCGGAAGCCGCCGCCACCACCGCCGCCGCCACGGAAGCCGCCGCCACCACCGCCGCCACGGAAGCCGCCGCCGCCGGGACGTCGCTCTTCCGCGATGTTGACGCGGAGGGCACGGCCGTCGAGATCGGCGCCGTTGAGCTGGTCGATCGCCGCCTGCGCCTCTTCGTCCGTCGACATGGAGACGAACGCGAAGCCGCGCGAGCGCCCGGTCTCGCGATCGATGACGAGCTTCGCTTCGGAGACGGTGCCGACGGCCGAGAACGTCTGCTGGAGGGTGTCTTCCGTCGTGTGGAAGGCGAGGTTTCCTACGTAGAGTCTGTTGTTCATGATTCGCTGTATCCTTCGCTGACGCCCCTATCTAATCGAGCTCTAGCCGAGCCGGGCGCCAGCGTTCCTTTTGACTATCGAAACCGGCGCACTGCACGTGGCCG
>DASUGE010000294.1:0-7130 GCA_036274215.1 Polyangiaceae bacterium
AAACTCGGGTAGCGCAACGGACACGTCGCGCGAACACTGCGCGACTCCCGTCGAGCCGCGCGTGATGATGCCGCGCAGAACATCGACGTCGCGCAGCGTGCGACCTTCCACACGGACGACGCCACTTTCGTCGGGTCCCAGGCGATGCACCTCCACCTGCGGCAGCGTGACGCTCAATACGACGACGAGCCTCGCTCCGCGCGTGTGCGAGCCGATGCCGAAGCGCAGGTTGGAGCCGTGTGTCTTCAGGAGCTCGAGCCACAGAGCTTCCAAGTCGCCGATCGGGTTCGCCCCCGGCGCGGGCGCGTCGAACTCCGTCCACTGCGTGGTGAGCGGGAGCTCCGAGGCGCCGCAATAACCAGCGAGCCATTGCCCCAAGATTTCGTCGGGCAGCGCCCGGTAGCGTCCGAAGAAAGCGGCCGTCTCACGCGCGACGCAGGCCGACTCGTCGCTCGCGGCTTCTCTTCCGAGCCCCGTGTTCAGGCGGTTCGCTACGGTTCGCTCGAGCGCCGTCGGCTCGCGGAACGCGTCGACCGGCTCCCAATGGTCGGCGCGCAGCGCCAGCGTTTCCTCGGTGTCGATGCCTGGTGGGACGGGCTCTCGAGGGCGAGCTCCCCTGATGAAGTCGCAGCCTGCCAGAAGCGCGAGGAGCATCGCGACCGCCGCCGTGAGCGAGTGCCGCACTCCCCTCATTGTACCGCGTTTCGAGGCGTTTCGGACCCAAGGATCCGAGCCGGATCGTGATAGAAAGCTCCTATGAGCGCTCCCGACTTCGACCCCGAGTACGTGTTCTCGCATCACCACGCGAACGCCGAGCAGCTCGCCGCGTACGCCGCGATTCACGAATCCGCCAAGCAATTCGCCCGGGTCATTCTCGCGCGCGTGCCGGAGGGCATCGATCGCGTGACGGCGCTGCGCCTGCTTCGCGAGTCGTCGATGATGGCTTGCGCCGGCGTCTCCCTCGAAGGCCGGCTGAAGTAGCCATGGCGCTCGAGGAAGATTTCGTGGCGGCCCAAGCGCGCGTGAAGGCGCTCTCGCGCACGCCCGAAACGGGCGAGCTCCTCGAGCTCTATGCGCTCTACAAGCAAGGCTCGAGCGGCGACGTGACGGGCAGTCGGCCCGGCATGCTCGACTTCAAGGGCCGCGCGAAATACGACGCCTGGGCCGGCAAGAAGGGCATCGCCAAGGACGCGGCGCAACGCGCCTACGTCGAGCTCGTCGCCAAGCTCGCGACGAAGTACGCGTAGTAAGACGCGCGGGAAGGTCGAATCGTGAAACGCTGGTGGTGGCTGTGCGGAGCGCTCTCCGCGGTGTTCGTCGCTTGTGGCGGCGAGGACGACGCGCCTCCCGCCCCCCAAGCGGGAGCGGCCGGCAAGGCCGGTACGGGTCATGGCGGAAGCGCTGGCAGCTCGGGCGCCGCGGGCGCCGGCTCGCCGAGCGACGTGGGCTCAGGCGGCCGCGAGCACGGTGGCAGCTCCGGCACGGGCGCGAGCGGCGGCATGAGCGGGGAGGCGGGTGCGGGCGCGAGCGCGGGGACCGGCGGCAGCGGAGCGGAGGCCGGAACGGGCGGCGGCGCAGGCTCCGAGGCGGGGACCGGTAACGTAGCCCCGGAGCCCACCTTCCCGGAGCTGCTCTCCGAGACCGGACTCTATTCGGACCTCGAGGACGAGACGCTCGCGGACGGCGTGCTCGAGTACCACCCGGCTTACGAGCTCTGGTCCGACGGGGCGACGAAGCGGCGCTGGGTGAAGCTGCCGGCCGGGGCCACCATCGACACGACCGATATGGACTTCTGGGTGTACCCGGTGGGTACGAAGCTCTGGAAGGAGTTCACGGTCGGGGCCGCGCGCGTCGAGACGCGCATGCTGCACAAGCAAAAGGGCGGGTGGGCGATGGTCGCCTACCTCTGGAACGACGACCAGACCGAGGCGACCGCGGTGCCGATGGGCAAGTCGAACGCGAGCGGTACCATGCACGACGTCCCGAGCCGCGCGACCTGCAACACCTGCCACGCCAAGATGCAGGACATCGTGCTCGGGTTCACCGCTCTCCAGCTCTCGCACGGCGGGAGCGGCGTCACGCTCGACTCCCTCGCGAGCGACGGCGCCCTGTCGTCACCGCCGGCGGAGCCGCTCGTCGTCCCGGGCAACGCGACGGCACGTGCCGCGCTCGGCTACCTGCACGCCAATTGCGGCATCTGCCACAACGAGCACTCGTTCGTGAGCGCTGCCGTCGACGTGAAGTTCTGGCTCACCGCCGATCATCTCGGCAGCGTGACCGAAACCCCGACCTACATGACCGCCGTCGGGCAGGAGCCGCTCCTCGGCCTACCTGGCGCCGAGCTCCTCATCGCGCCCGGCGAGCCGGACAAGAGCTCAGTCGTGCTCCGCATGCAGCTCCGCGGCGACGAAGACCAAATGCCGCCCATCGCGAGCGACGAAGTCGATACGAGCGGCGTCGACGCCGTGTCGGCGTGGATCGACGACCTGTAGTCACGGGGCGTCTACGCGGCTCACTCCGGGTCGATGCGGTACACACGATTGGTGCGCAAGCTCGTCACGTAGACCTCGCCCCCGGCGTCGGTGCCGAAGGACGAGATTTGGTCGATCTTGTCGGGGTTGAGATCCCGACTGAGATCGACGGCGTCTTGGGCTTCCGTGCCGTCGTAGCGGAAGGCGTTGAACGTGCCGCCGCAGAGATCGGAGTAGAGATACATCCCGCGCAGGGCCGGAATCGCGTGGCCCCGGTACACGACGCCGCCGATGACCGCGCAGCCTACGTCGTGCGCGTAGAAGACGAGCGGCGTGATCTCGTTGCCGTCGGACTCGCAGCTGCCGCACTTGCGCTCCGTGCCCTCGAAGGCGGGGAAGCCGAAGTCGTGCCCGTGGTCGCCGGCGCGAATGACGTTGATCTCCTCGGCGGTGGTGTTGCCCACGTCGCCGACGTAGAGGTCGTCGGTGCAGGGATCGAGCGCGATGCGCCAGGGGTTGCGGAAGCCGGTGTCGAGGATCTCGGGCTCCCAGCCGTCGAGCAGCGGGTTCGTTCGCGGAATGGCGTAGGTCGGGCCTTGCGGGTCCGGCAGGATGCGCAGCACCTTGCCACGGAGGACCGTCGTGTCGTGGCTTGCCGGTTGCTCTCCGCCGTTGCCGATCGCGATGTAGAGCAGCCCCTCCGAGTCGAAGGTCATCGTCCCGGCCTTGTGCTTGTGCGAAGGCTGCGGAATGCGGATGAGCTCGCGGCGCGGCGTCGGTAGGGCCCGGTCGGGGTTCTCCGGATCGAGCTCGTACTCTTCGACCAAGAGATCGCCCGTGTCCTGATCGTCGATGCGCGGCGCGATGTGGTGCACGTAGAAAAGCCCGTTTTGCGCGAACTCCGGGTGGAACGCGAGGCCGAGCAGCCCGAGCTCGGCGTAGTGCTGGTCGACCTCCATCGCGAGGAAGGGCTCGGGCAGCACCTTGCCGTCTTTCACGACCCAGATCGCGCCGGCGCGGGACACGACGAACACTCGCGGATCGGCCGGTGGCGCGACGACCTGCACGGGGTCGTCGACGTCGGCAAAAGCCGAGAGCTTGAGCTTCGGTAGCTTGCCCTCCGCGGGGTCGCAGGTCGGTGCCGTCTCGAACGGCGTCGTGCCGCCTTGGCCTGCGCCGCCCTGACTCGTGTCCCCGGCGATCGGCACCGTGCCGCCCATGCCGGCCTGTCCAGACATCGCGCCTTGGCCCGCCTCACCGGCTGGAGAGCGCCCGGCGTCGCCGTTGCCCGCCGTGCCGCCCAGCCCGCCACCGGAGGTGCCGCCGTTTCCCGTGTCGGCACCGCCGCCGCTGCCCGCCTCCGCCCCGCCGCCGGCGCCGCTAGCGCTCGTCCCACCGGCTCCGGCGGTGTTCCCCGTGTTCTCTCCGTCACCGCAGCCTGCGGCCGCGACCACCCCGAATGCCAAAGCAATACCCACCCGGGAAAAGACGCGGCTCCGCCTTGCTTCCGCCGACACCATGGCGACTTCATGGCCTCGCGGTGCGAAGCCGTCAAGCCGCACGCGCCTTTCGGGGGCGCTATTCGGCTGGCGCCGCGCTGGAGTGCGCGGCATGGGGGTAGCGCCCGCGCTGGTGGCTCAGGTTCTTCACGATGCCGGCGGCCGCCAGCACCCGAATCACGAGGTACGAAGGATCCACCTCGAAGCGGCGCACCGCGAAGTTCGGGCTCATCGCGAACTCGTGGTGGTTGTTCTGGAACAGCTCGCCCAGCGTGACGAAGTCGAACGGGAGCGTGTTGCGCGACACGTCGGCGGAAGCGAAGTTCCGATAGCCGTAGCGGTGGCCGGCGTAGTTCACGATCGCGCCGTGGATGGGGCCCATCACGTAGTGCGCGGGGAGCAGGAGCCACCACCAGAAGCTCGGCGCGAACGCCCAGTAGAACCCGGTGTAGAAGGCGAGCCAGACGATGCGCATCGGCCACGACTGGCTCAGCTTGTCGAGCGTCGGCCACTCCGGGCAGGCGGCCGCGAAGCGCGCCTCCGGCTCGACGCGGTGGTACGCGAAGTCGTCGTAGCGATGCTTCGTCTGCCACATCATCTTGAAGATGTTGGGCTCGAAGACCGGCGAATGCGGGTCGCGCTCGGTATCGCTGTACGCGTGGTGCATCCGATGCAGAATCGCGTAGCCGCGCGGGTGCAGGTAGCTCGCCCCCTGCGAGACGTACGTGAGGAGATGGAAGAACCGCTCCCAGCCGCTGCTGAGCTCGAACTGCCGGTGCGCGCCGTACCGGTGCAGGTAGAACGTCTGGCAAAACACCGACGAGAGCCAGTGTCCGACGAAAAACACGAGAATCGCGGTGATAGACGGGTACAGCACGCGGGTGCCGGACCCTACCCGGGTTCTCGCGAAAGACAAATCCCAGCCCAAAGTCGCGGGCTTCCGTGCGCCGCGCACGCGGGATCGCCGGCGTGGCGCGGCGCCCCGGAAGGCGCCGCGCTGCGTTATTCCTGCCGTTCGACGTGCCCGTCCGCGTGCTTGGCGAAGCGGCTGTCGCTGCGGTCGTGCACGGGACCGTCACTTTGCCACGGCCAGCCGCCGAACTGGGTGCGGCGGTAGTCGTCGATGGCGTTCTGGATCTCTTCGCGTGTGTTCATCACGAAGGGTCCGTACTGAACGACGGGCTCGGCAATGGGACGGCCTTGCAGCATCAAGAGCTCGCACTCGCCGTCCCCGGCTTCGAGCATGATGGGGATGTCGCTCCGCACGCGCGCGGCGACGGGTGAGTTGAACGAGCGCCCGCCGATGCGAAAACCGGGGCCCTTGAAGAAATAGAGGGTGCGCACCGTCTCTTCGCTGTCCGCGGGAGGGAGCTCGAAGCGGGCGCCCGCGTCGAAGCGGAGCGTCCAGATCGCGACGTCGGCGTTCGGCTGGGAAGCCCACGAATTGGGCGGGGGTGCAGGCGGCTTCTGCTCGCCGAAGGCGCCCGCGACGACCGTTACGTCTACGGAGCGTCCTTCCGTGTCGGTCGCGTGGTGGCGCGGGATCTCGTGATCCCAGAGCATGGTGAAGTACGGCGTGACGAACTTGCTGCGGCTCGGCAGGTTCAGCCAGATCTGAAAAAGCTCGAGCGTGTTGTCACCCTCGCGGTTCACGAGCGGGAACATCTCCGAATGGACGATGCCGGCGCCGGCCGTGAGCCACTGCACGTCGCCCTTGCCGAAGCGCGCCGTCGCGCCGAGCGAGTCGGAATGATCGATGAGCCCGCGCCGGGCGATGGTCACGGTCTCGAACCCCCGGTGCGGGTGCTGCGGAAAGCCCGGGACCACGTCGCCGTGGTACATCCGCCAGCCGTCCTTGCCCTCGAAATCCTGGCCGATGTTGCGCCCGGAGAGCGGGGCGTCGGGCCCGAGCGCCTCGTTCCCCTGCGGGTAATGGTCGAGGTGGTGCACGCAGAACAGGAACGGATCGGCACAAACCCAGGGGAAACCGAGAGGCAGCGTTTCTAGGACGGGGTCGCTCACAGTCCGACTGACTTAATGCCTCGGTACGGCTCTCGCAATCCCCCCCCACGGCCGGCTGGGCGCGCCGGCTCACTTCGTCTTCTGGTACGTCCCGACGAGCTCGCCCGCGGCGACGACGTGGCCCTCGGCGGCAGCGAGCAACGCCGCCTTGTTCGGCGCACCGAGCTCGCCAAGCTCCGTATCGAGCGCGAGCACTTTGACGAAGTAGCGGTGCCGTCCGATGGGTGGGCAAGGTCCACGGTAGCCGGGCGTTCCCCAGTCGTTCTTGCCGGAGCGCCCGAGGCTTCCCCCGTTCCCGGCGCCTTCGGGAAGCTTCGTCGTGCTCACGGGCAAATCGTAGACGACCCAGTGAACCCATACCCGCTTCGGCGCAGCGGGATCGGGCGCATCCGGATCGTCCATGACGAGCGCGAGCGTCTTCGCGGACGGCGGAATGCCGCTGATGTCGAGTGGCGGTGAACGGTCCTCACCCTCGCAGGTATGCTGCGCGGGAATCGAACCGTTTGCGGCGAAAGCCGGCGAGGTCACGGCGAGCCGGACCTTTGCATCAATGTCACTCGACATGGCGGTCCTCGGTGCAGCGTTGGTGGTCGGAGGAGGCGCTGCTGCGGGCGCCTCGCCGGAGCTGGCAGGGGCCGGCGCCGGCCGCGTGCAACCAGCGACGAGTAGGCAAAGCGACAGCACGGCACGCGCCCTCATGACGAGTGGGAGCGTTCCACGAAATGGCGGCGTTGCCAGCAGCTGCAGGCGCCCGGGGTGTGGCGATCCTGCGCTCAGGTCGGTTCGATCGCGAGCGTGCCCTTGATCACCTTGCCGCCCGAGCCCTGAACGAAGCTCGTGTCCATGAGCGACTGCGGGATGCCGAGGGCCGCCCCGAGCGTGCGCGCCATGGCCACGTGCGTCTCCGCGCGGGGAACGTCGCCGCCCGCCGTGAGCGCGCCGGACGCCGAGTCGATGTCGCCCGCGCCGAGTGCCGTGCCGCTGCTCCCGAAGCCGCCCGTGACGTTGGTGACGCCGCCGGTAACACCCGCGGCGACGTTCTTGCCGAACATGACCGCCACGGAGTGGTTGCCGTAATGGTCACGTCCGGAACGCGACTCGGTCTTCGAGATGCCGTTCAGGTTCCGCCCGAACACGT
>DASUGE010000295.1:0-14061 GCA_036274215.1 Polyangiaceae bacterium
GGACCCGACCCGGGCTTTGCAGGATTTGAATATCCGCTCGCGCCCGCGGAGCTCTTCCTCGAATTCGAACATTCTTATTGAGGAAATCATAAATCGAGCGACGCCCATGCACTTACGACTGGCTAATCTCGGAGAATTTGCATTGGGCTCGTGGTCATTGGGTCGGTATCCGGTCATGTCGGGAGTGCTCGCAGCGGCGCTCCTCGGCAGCGCCTGCTCGCCGGCAGCCGAAGCGCCCACGGACGGCATTCCAGTCGGAGTGCTCTTGCCCTTCACCGGCAAGGAGGCTGCGCTCGGTCGCAATCTCGAGCAGGCGCTCCTGCTCGCCGTCGCGGACGTGAACGAGGCCGGCGGCGTGGGCGGGCAGAAGCTACGGCTCGTGACGCGCGATTCGAACTCCGGCTCGGAGCGCGGGCTCGAGCAGCTCCTGCAGCTCATCTACGCCGACCAGGTCCAGTACTTGATCGGACCGGAGGAGACCGAGCTCGCTAACGCGATCGTGCCGGACATCAAGGCGCTCAACATCCTCGACATCCTGCCCGGCTACACGGCGCCCGCCATCGAGCACCCCGGCAACGGCGCGTGGGTGCGACTCGCGCCGTCGACGTCGGCCTTCGCCTGCGCGATGGGCAAGCACGTCGTTTCGTACGGCACGCGCACGGTGAACGCGCTCGCGACCGCCGACGACTACAACACCTCGCTCGCGAGCGACTTCACGAGTCAGGTGGGCGGGCTCGGCGGCATCTCGCTGCCGACCGTCAGTGCGCCGGTCGGAGCGTCTTCGTACGCCGATCAGATCAGCCAAGTCATGGGCTTCGACACCGACACCACGCTCTTGACGGCTCCCCCCGAGTCGGCGTCGATCATCACGACGGAGTGGACGATCGACGGCCGTCCCGGCAGCTGGTACCTGAGCCCGCTGCTTCGGGTCGACGGGTTCCTCGAGAACATCCCGTTCGGAACGCTGAACGGGGCGCACGGCCTCTCCCCGTCGTCGAGCTTGGCGAGCGAATGCACGCCGGGCGAGGGCACGGAGCTCCACTGCACGCACTCGAACGCCCGGGCCTTTGCGGCCCACTTCGAGGAGGCGTGGCAGGGCGACCGGCCTTTCGCTGCAGCAAACTACTATTACGACGCAGTCGTGCTGCTGGCGCTCGGCCTCAACAAGGGGCTGAGCGAGAGCGGCGAGCTACCGTCGCCGAAGGCGCTCCAAGCCCACATTCGCTCGCTCGGCGACGCCGACGCGGAGCCGGTGCGCTGGAACGACCTCAGCGGCCCCATGACCGAGATTCGGCTCGGGACCGCCGTCCGCTACGTGGGCGCGGCGTCGGAATACGAATTCGATCGCTACGGTGCCGCTCAGCACACCGTATTCGACACCTGGATGATCTCCAACGACGGCTTCGTCGAAACTGGCACGTTCGAAGCCGTCTGTCCGCACACGTACTGATTCGCAGAGGGATGCCACTTATCCGGAAAGAAAGGGTTACACACACGATGTCTCGAAAGCTCTCACGTTGCATACACCTCTTGGGGTTGGCACTGGCGCTCGGTGCCTGCAGCTCGACGGATGACGCCACTCCGAAGAAGACGGTCACCCGCGTCGAGATCCCCGACAGCGCGTTCAAGCCTCTGGAGCTCGAGAACACCGTGGACACCCTGGTCCGGGAAATCGGCAAGACCGACCCGCAGAAGCTCCAGCTCGGCGTCGTGCTGAAGGAGCTCACGGGCTACTGGGAACCGGTGAAGGTCGGCGCCAACCGCGCGATCGGCGAGCTCGGCGTGTCCGGCGTCGTGATCGCGCCCACGGAAGAGACCGAAGAGGCGGCCCGCAACCGCCAGGTGGAGATGATGCAGGAGCGTGAAGGCGCCGGCTACGACGGCATGGGCCTCGCCCCGCTCGCCGACATCCTCACTCCCGAGATCGACAACTTCGCGGACGCCGGCACGCCGGTCGTCACGATCGACAGCGATCTGCCGTCCTCGAAACGCCAGCTCTACATCGGCACCATCAACTACGAAGCCGGCCACACCGCGGGCGAAACCCTGGTGAACATGCTCGGCACGGGCGAAGGCGGCGTGATCATCCTCGGTCACGACGACGAGCCGACCTGGCCCGACGGCTACAACCGCACGCAGGGCGCGAAGGACGTGCTCGAAGCGGCCGGTTACACCGTCACGGTGCGCAAGACGACCTGGGACTCGGACGGCGAGCAGAAGGACGTCGACTACATGACGGACGCGCTGAAGACGCTCGATCCGCCGGTCGTCGGCATGCTCAGCATGTTCTCGCCGACGTATCGCTGTGCGCGCGCCGTCGAGGCGGCGGAGATGACGGGCGACGACGTCACGGTGGTCGGCTTCGACTTCGAGCCCGAGACGCTTTCCTACATGCAGTCGGGCTTCATCAAGGCGACGCACGCTCAGCGCCAGTACTACTTCGGCTACATGGTGCCGTACGTGCTTTACTCGATGAAGGTGCTCGGCGCCTCGAAGACCCTGGACATCCTCGGCTCGCAGATGGTCGACGAGAGCCGCTTCAACGCGGGCATCGACGTGGTCAAGGCCGACCAGGTCGACGACTACAACGCGTTCCTCGACTCGCTCGGCATCGGCGGCTAACTCCCGCTCTCGAGCGCTTCATCGCGCGCCGCGCGTGGCTTCGGCCACGTTCGGCGCGCTGTTTCGTTTCTGACTACTAGAGCTCGACGAACGCGAGCTCGGGCTGGAGGCCGCGTGCGTCGAAGGGTGACGCCTCGAGCTCGTCGAGTCGACCGTCCGACTCGACTTCGAACACCGAGAGGGTGCCGGCGTCGTTACCCGTGTAGACGCGACCGCTCGGGCTCACCGCGACGGAGTAGGGGAAGCCGGAAACGGTGACCGGCGAGCCCGGGACCTCGCCGAGCGCTCCCGACTCCGGATCGATGGCGTATCCCCGCAGGTGTTCCGTGAGGAAGGCGGACGTCGCGTAGAGGAACGTGCCCGTGGCATTCGTTGCGACGTTGGACGCAAAGAAATCCGTGCCGACGTCGAGCGTGAAGGGCGAGCCGTCGACCGGCTCCAGCGCTCCGCTCCCGGCGTCCACGGAGAACGCGTTGAGCCCGTCGCCCGTGCTGTAGAGGAATGCGCCGTCGGGGCGGAGCACCATCGCGCCCGACCGAACCAGGGTCGTGGCGAACGGCGAGTGCTCGAGCTCCGTGAACGTTCCCGAGCCACTCACCTCGTAGGCGTGAATGCCCGGCTCGAAGGCGTCGGTCACGTAGAGGAAGCGCCCGAGCGGATCCGGCGCGACGAACGCAGGCGCGCCGTCGACGTGCAACTCGAGGAGGGCGTCGAGCTCACCGGTATCGTGGTCGATCGAGAACACGTGGACCGCCGTGTCGCTCGAGCCGGCGACGTACGCGAAGCGAGCGAGCGGATCGAGGGCGAGCATGAGCGGGCTGAACGACACCGGCTGGGACACGCTCGGCTCGGCGGGGAGCGTCCCGTCGGCGGCGATGCGATAGAGCTCGATGCGCTGCGCGTCGAGGTCGATCGCGTAGACGCGGCGGTTCACGGAGTCGGTGTCGGCATCGTAGAAATGCGCCCCTTCGTGTACCGGGGACCCCGCGAGCTCGACCGGCGCGCCGTTGCCCGGCGCGAGCGAAAATGCGTGGAGTCCGCCGAGGAAGGTCGAGACGTAAGCGACCTCGAGGCGGGGCTCCCCGGCTTCGCCCCCCGCGCCCCCGTCGCCGGCCGCGCCGTCGCCGGCCGCACCGTCGCCCGTGTTCCCTTCGCCCGCTTTACCACCGTCCGTGGCGTCACCACCGCCCGTGCCCGCGCCGGCGACACCGGCCGTGCCCCCGCGAGTCGCTCCGGCTCCGGCTTCCCCGCCCGCGTCGGTGCCGCCACCGCGCGCGGCGCTGCCTCCGCGGGCGCTGCCTCCACCCTGGGCACTGCTTCCGCCATGCGTGCCGCTGCCGCCAGAACCGGCGCCGGAGCTTCCGCCGGTGCGGTGCGAGCCGTCGTCGCCGGCACCGCCCTCGCCTGCGACCGGAGAAGTGCCCCCGTGCGCCGGGGCGCCCGCCGCGTCGCGTCCCGCGCGGTCGCTCGTTCCACCGCTCGAAGCGCCGCCGTGCGCCGCCGCGCCGGCTCGGCCAGCGGAAGCGGGCCGCTCCGTCGAGCTGTCGTCGGCAAAACAGCCGCCGGTGGCGAGCGCAACACAAGCGGGCACGAAGAGCGGCGTTCGTCTGATCACGAAGCAAGCATGGAGACGCCCGTCAACGATGAGAATGGCTGCGCGTCCTGCCTTCCATGACTTCGCGTCCAAACGTCCGGGCTCGCGCGGGCAACCGATGCTAAAGGGCGGGGTTCATGCGAGCCCTGTTCGACGCGATCCGGAAAGCGAGCCTCCCTGCCGTGTGGTCGCAGGGAGTGAAGCTCGCGCAGGCGGCTGCCGTTTCGGAGGCGGCCGCGTCGGCCTCGGAGATCACCCTGCGCGTGCGCTCGCGCGGGCACGCGATCGCGCCCACCGTGACGCTCTACTCGGAGGAGGGTGAGTGGTCGTGCGACTGCGGCGGCACGGCGGATCCGTGCATGCACGTCGTCGCGGCGGTCATCGCCAGCAAGGAGGGAACGGCCGTCGCCGAAGCGAAGGCGGAAGCAGCTTCCCCGGGAGCAGCCCGGCTCGTCTATCGGCTCGCCACACGCGGCGCGAGCCTCACCATCAACCGCTTCATCGTCCACCCCGGCGGGCGCGAGGAGACCGTGGTCAGCCTGTCGTCGCTGATTGCCGCAGGAAAGCTGCCGCGCGAGCTGACTCCCACGCACGACGATCTCAGCGTGGATCGCATGCTCGCGAGCTCGCGGCGCGACGTGCTGCCGCTCGCGCGCCTGCCCGCCTTGCTGGCGGCCCTCGCGAGCGCCGAGCACGTGACCTTGGACGGCGCGAAAGTGACGACCTCGGGCGAGGTGCTCCGGCCCCGAGCCGTCGTTGACGACGTGCGCGGCGGCGGCTTCACACTCACGCTCGAGCGCGATCCGGCAATCACGGCAGTCGTCGCGGAGGGCGTCGCGCGCTGCGGCGACACCTTGCGGCCGCTCGGCGAGACCAACGCCACGGGCTACTCGCTCGAGCGGCTACCGCTCGTCCGCGTCTTCTCGCGCGAGCAACAGGCCGATCTCGTCACGATCGTGCTGCCCGAGCTCGAAACGCGGCTCGCCGTGACGATTCGCACCGACCGGCTGCCGCGCGCGACGACGAAAGTGCGCCCGCGCATTTTCCTGGATCTCTCGCACCACGGCCATGCCCTCTCCGTTTTGCCGACGCTCGTCTACGGCGATCCACCCCAGCTCCGCATCGACGGCGACGTGGCGACCGCGCTCTCGGGCGAGGCGCCGGTACGTCGGCTCGACGAGGAGCGCGCGCTCCTGCGCAAGCTGCGCGAGGAGCTGAACCTCGTGACGGGACGCCGCGTCGACCTCGACGGCTCCGAAGCGGCGGCGTTCGCCGTGAAGCTGCGGGCCTGGGAACGCAAGAGCCCCGACGGCCCGAAGCGCGGCCTGTTCGAGACGCGCGCGCTCGTGCCGCGCTTCGAGCTCGTCGGCGACGCCTTCGACGTGACGTTCGAAACGGAAGGCGAGGCGGACGAGCAAGCGCCTCCGCGGCGGGCGAGCGCGGCGGGCGTCTTCGCTGCCTGGCGCGACGGGCTCGAGCTCGTCCCGCTCGACGGCGGCGGATGGGCCCCCTTGCCGACGGGCTTTCTCGAAAAACACGGGCACCGCGTGCAGGAGCTGCTCGCCGCGCGCGACACCGAGCGCAAGGTACCGACGGCGCTCTTACCCGAGCTCGGAACGGTGGCGAAGGCGCTCGGCCTCGAGCGTCCCGCGGGTCTCGAGCGCCTCACGCCGCTGCTCGAGGATTTCGCGGGCATCCCGGCGGCGCCGCTGCCCGCCGACTTGAAGGCGGAGCTTCGCCCGTACCAGCGCTTCGGCGTCGATTGGCTCGTCTTCTTGCGCGACACGGGGCTCGGCGCCGTGCTCGCCGACGACATGGGCCTCGGCAAGACGCTGCAGACCATCTGTGCCTTACGCGGCCGGACGCTCGTCGTCTGCCCGAAGAGCGTCGTCTACAACTGGATCGAGGAGATCCGTCGCTTCCGCCCGGGGCTTCGCACGAGCACGTATCACGGCGTCAAACGCGAGCTGACGGAGCACGCCGACGTGACCCTCACGACGTACGCGACGCTCCGCACCGACGCGGCCGAGCTCGCCGCCGAGCGCTGGGACATCGTCGTGCTCGACGAGGCGCAAGCCATCAAGAACGCCGACAGCCAGACGGCGCGCGCGGCCTTTCAGCTCCCCGGCGCGTTTCGCGTCGCGCTGAGCGGCACCCCCGTCGAGAACCGCCTCGAGGAGCTCTGGAGCGTGATGAACTTCGCGAACCCGGGCCTGCTCGGCCGAAAATCCACGTTTTCCGAGCAAACCGTGGCGCCCATCGCCCTCGGACAGCCGGGGGCCGCGGAGCGCCTGCGCGCCAAGATCCGCCCCTTCGTGCTGCGGCGCATGAAACGCGACGTGGCACCCGAGCTACCGCCGCGCACGGATTCCGTGCTCCACGTCGAGCTCGACGAGGCCGAACGCGCCGTCTACGACGCCGTGCGCGCCGCGACGAAGCGCGAGGTGGCGGAGCGACTCGGCCACGGCGATAGCGTGCTCGCCGCGCTCGAAGCGCTGCTACGGCTGCGCCAAGCCTCTTGCCACTCGGGTCTCGTTCCCGGACAGGAGGCGGAGGGTTCGTCGAAGGTCGAGCGCTTGCTCGAAGCGCTCGAAGACGTCGTCGCCGACGGCCACAAGGCGCTCGTGTTCTCGCAGTGGACGGGCTTTCTCGATCGCGTCGAGCCTCACCTCCGCGCCGCGGGCATCGCCTTCACGCGCCTCGACGGGCAGACCCGCGACCGCGGCGAGGTGGTCGCCGAATTCCAAGGCCCCGACGGCCCCCCCGTCATGTTGGTCTCGCTCAAGGCGGGCGGAACCGGCCTGAACCTCACCGCGGCCGATCACGTCTTTTTGCTCGACCCGTGGTGGAACCCCTCAGTCGAGGACCAAGCAGCCGATCGCGCGCATCGCATCGGCCAGGATCGCCCCGTCATGGTCTACCGCATGGTCGCCAAAGACACGGTGGAAGAGCGGATCCTCGCGCTCCAGCAGAAGAAGCGCGCGCTCTCGGACGCGGCGCTCGGCGATGCCGATCAGGCCGTGGCACTCACGCGCGAAGAGCTCCTGGCGCTGCTCGACTAGCCTTCGTCGCTCTCGAGCCGCCCCTCCGCGCTAGCGGTCGCGCCCTCGCGGGCGCAGAATGCGGCCCGCTTGGCACCCAACGCCACGAGCCGTAGCGTGACTCAGCGCTCGAACACTTCGAGCGTCACGCCCGGGCTCTGGCGGACGGCGTAGAGAGAGCGACAGTCCTCCGAGATCGTTGCCGAGATCCACGAAGCCGGGGCCGCAATGACGGAGTCGGTGAGGGAGAAGCTGTCGTGCGTATCGAGGCGAGTCGCGACCACGATGGCACCCATGACGTTGCCGAAGAGAGAGAGCCCGTCCGCGCTCATGTCGGGAGTCAGCAGCAACACGTCCTCGAGACCCGGAATCGCGATCCCGTCTCCGAACGGCTCGCTCGTCGCGGTCCGCTCGAAGGCGAGCGCGGGCATCGTTCCTGGCTGGAGGGAGGAGCTATACAGCGTGAGCTCACCCGGTGCGACGCCCGCGCTCGGGCCGACGGAGCCGTAGCCCTTGGGATCCAAGACGAACGGCGCGTCGAGCGTGGCGCGTGCAGCGATGCGAAGCTCGTTGCTGTTCGGATTTTCGGCGCCGTAACAGACGAGGTACGCGCGGAGTCCGTCGCTCGTGAGATCGATCGTGCGGCTGTCCGAGGGCACGCACGCGGCGTCGAGCTCGGGCAAGGGTTCGCCGGGACCAGGCGCGAACTCCTCGGCTTTCGAGCTGCGCTTCGAGCGATAGTAGCGAAGAATGCCCCCGTCACCGGCCGCATAAACGAGCTCGAGCTCGTTCGCGGTCAGCGTCGGGGAGAAGAACTGGTCTGATTCCGGATCGAACACGAGGTGCGGCTCGCCGAAGCTGCCGCTGCAGTCGATGCTCGCGGGGCTGCCTCCGCGTCCCCCGCTCCCGCCCCCCGAGCCGTCACCGCTTTCGCCCGCAGCGCCGGCATTGCCGATGGCTCCACCCGTCGCGGTGCCGCCGCCGTCGCCCCCGTTGCCGCCCGAGCCCGCTTTCGACCCGGCACTGCCTGCGTCGCTGCTTCCGCTCGCGCCACCGCTTCCGCTCGTGCCGCCGGTGGCCGCCGTGCTTCCCGCTTGACCGGCCGTGCCGGAGCCGCCGGTCGAGCCCGCGGCGCCCCCTTGTCCGGCTGTGCCACCCACGGTGTGGCCCGCCATGCCGCCCTCACCCGCGTCATCGTCGTCCGACGACCTCGACCCCTGACATGCCGTCGTCCCGCTCAACGCGAGAGCCAAAAGCGCAAACCCTCGCAGCGTGCCAGAACCACCCATCCGCTCAGATTATCATGCTTCCGCTTCAGGGTCGCTGGGGCGCGGGCGCCGTTTCTGCCGCAGGAGTCGGCGCTGCACGGCGTCCCGCGACAGGAGCATCGGGAACAGGAGCACGTACGGCAGCACCAAGAGCCAGTCCTTCGTCGTCAGCGGGATGGGCAGGTCGCGCATCGAGGTGGGCCGGACGTCGCTGAAGGCCCACGCGAGGTAGCCGGTCAGGCCGAAAATCGGGGCGGAGAGCTGCGCCCAGCGCGCGTTCCACGGTGCTTGCTCGAGCGCCGCGAGATTCGCCACCCGCTGGGATTCGTGCGCTTGGCGCACGCGCGTCTCGACCATGCGCTCGAGCGCGGGCTCGTTCGACACGTAGCGATCCGTGCGGCGGCGCAGCATCGAGTAACCGACGAAGCCGATCAGGGAGGGACCCAAGATGTAGAGGATGCGAACGAGCAGCGGGCGCTCGGTCGATTCGGAGAGCATGCGAATCCCGGTGAGGCTGCTGATCATGGCGCCGCCGTAGAGCCAGATGGCGCGGGCCGCGCGGAAGGTGGCGAGCGAGCGCAGGAAGTATTGGCCGCGGCTCGTGACCGACGCCTCGTCGGCCGGGTGATTCGGCGCACGCAGCGCCGCGAGGATCTCGGGCAGGGAGAAAGCGGCGAAGAAGGTGGCGAGCGACAGCGCCAACAGGAATGTGCCCTGAAAAACCAGGGTTTTCCCGATCTCCACGAGATCGAGCGACTTGGGCGCGAGCTCCTCCCGGAGCCAGGTCACGAGCTCGACCTGTGGCCTGCCGAGCGCCCAGTCGAGCACGTCGATCGTGATCACCGTCGCGAGCAGCACGATGATCAGAAAGAAGGGCCACACCGATTCCCAACGCGGGCGCACCGCGAGAAGCTCGTAGCGATCGATGCGGCGCGCGAAGCGGACCTCGGTCGTGAGCAGGAACAGGTAGGCGAACTGAAAGACCAGGATCACGATCAGCGCCTCGGACCACTCCGCGCGCATCTGAATCGACACCTGGCGCACGAGATCGGCGGAGCCGAGCGCGCTCTTGCTCGCCTGCACGATGGCGAGCACGACGAGCTCGACGATGAACACGAGCTGAAATAATGGGGCGAGTGCCGCGGAGAAGGTGCGGTGCGCGAGGAAGCCGGACACGAAGAGCTCTTCGGTCGACGGCGGGCGGAAAGGGTCGGGCGCCTGCCGGCTGAGGCGGAAGAGCGTCGAGGTCGCCCACAGCGGGTAGCCGAACGCCAAAACCAGCAGAAACCAGCCGACCGCATTCACGACGGCGGGCGGACCGAGCGTGAGCACCTTCGCGATCGATTGGCCCGTGAGGTACCAAACCAGGAAAGCGAACAGGATGAGCGCGCCGCCGCTCGAGACGATGCTGCCGACGAGCGACTCTCGCTCGTACTGGCGTGCGACGCCCTCGATGTAGTTCTGAACGTACGCGCGGATCTGCGGGATCGTCAGGGTGCGCTCGGCAGGATCCTTCACGAGCAGGCGCAGCGTCAGCGCCTCGAGCGCCGCCGGAGTCGTCGGCTGGATCTCGCTCGGGGGCATCGGCACGTCGTTCGTGACCCGCTCGAGCGTCGCGCGCGGGTCGTTGCTCTCGAACGGCACGTGCCCGCACAGGATTTCGTACAGGATCACGCCGAGCGAATAGATGTCGGCACGACCGTCGACCGGCTGTCCGCGCGCCTGCTCGGGCGCCATGTATTCGGGCGTGCCGATCACGGTGCCGTCCTGGGTCTGCCAGGCCTTCGCCGCGGCGCGCACGGACGTGATGCCCGGCCGCGGCGCAGACACGGGGCCTTCGCTCGGCTCGATGTCGGGAATGCTGCCGCCGCCCTCCTCCACACCGGTGGTCACGGTCTTCGGACGCGCCGCCGACGGCTCCATCAGCTTGGCGACGCCCCAATCCATGACCAAGACTTCGCCGAAGTCGCCGACCATGATGTTGGCCGGCTTGATGTCGCGATGGATGACGCCGCGCGCGTGGGCGTAGTCGATCGCCTGACAAACCTGCAGAAACACGTCGAGCAGGCGGCGCTGGCCGAACTGAGCGAGCGTGACCGGATCGTTGTCACGCCGCTGCTGCAGGATCGTCTCGAGCGAGCGACCCGGGATCAGCTTCATCGAGAAGTAGCCGTGCCCGTCGGGCGAGGTGCCGAGATCGTGCACGGGCACGACGTTCGGATGCTCGAGCTGCGCCATGATCTGCGCCTCTTCGGCGAAGCGAGCGAGCTCCTGACGCGGGATTTCCCTGCGCGTGAGGCGCGTGACCTTGAGCGCTACCTCGCGCCGGAGCTTCGTGTCGTAGCCGCGCAGCACCTCCGCCATCGCGCCGCTCCCGAGCTCGCCGAGCACGCGAATCCTGCCGGACCAGAGGTCGTGCGCCGGTTCGGCGGGGATCGAGCGGCGTAGGCCCGAGCTCGCCCTCGGTGTCGAGGGAGCCGTGCTCGGCGGTACCACCGACGGGCGCGAGGGCTCGTCGGCTGCCGGCGCACTGTCGTCGCGCGGGTTCGTCATGTCGGCAGCGGCGCCCGCTAGCCTAGCATGCTGGCGAACCAGGCTCTGCGCGCTCGCGAGCACGTGGTAGGCTGCCACGGCGAGGTCACGGCTCGTGGAGCGGCAGGGCGGAATCGGCGAGGAACGCGGCGCGAGCCGGGGGCTCTCTTTCGTGTTCCCGGCGCTGGCGTTCCCGGTCACCAAGCACGAGGTCGTCGGCGCGATGACGGCCTGCCTCGCGGCGCTCGAGCCTCCCGGCTCGATCGAGCAGCTCATCGAACGCGCCTCGACGGGCAACCTCTCGATTTGGGTCAACGCCAATTACGAACGGCTGGGCCGGCTGCACCCGCTTTCGGCCGTCGTCGAAGGGATGAACGAGCGACCGGCAAGTCCGCTTCCGCGGGCGTTCGACCAATTCTCCGCCGAGCCGTCGCTCACGACGGCGCTCCAGCGCGCCGTGCAAGCCGGGACGGAGATCCTCGGGCTCGAGCAGCAGAACCCAATTGCCCACCAGGACGACATCGTCCTTTTGCTGTTGCTCGGAACGCAGGAGCTGCTCCGGGCGGGCCAAAGCGGCGAGACGAAAGCCGGCGCGTTCGCAGAAGTCGCGCGTTACCTCGAGCGCCTGTTCGCCTGCGCCGAGGATCCCCTGGTGCAGCACTGGCCGGCGACGTTGGACCGGGTCGCACCGCCCCTCGCCCCCGAAGAGCGAGCGAGCCGAGCCGAGCATCACGGCCGCCGCCAGCGAGAGGTGCAGCTGCTCGTCGCGCTCACGCTCGCCCTCATGTAGCGCATCGAAGCGGCCGCGGTTTGACGGCGCGATGCGGTTCCCTATCATAGGCCCGTGGGAGAGCTCGTGCGCCGCCGGTCGTCCGAAAACCGCTGGGTAATGCTCGGGGTCGCCCTCGCGGCTGGCCTTTCGCTCCTCGCCTCGTCCTGCAGCAGCCCGGACATCTCCTGCCGGGTCACGACGGAGGACTACACGGCTCCGGAAGACGGCTCGGTCACGTACACCGCCTCCGTCACTGGCTCCGCGACCATCAAGTCCGTCGTCTATCAGGACGGGGCCAAGTCCGTCACGGTGGATAGTCCGAAGGTGCCCGTCTCGATCAAGGTCCCCGTCGCGGGCGGCGCCGCGGTGGACATCACGGTCTACGGCTCGATCGAGAACGACGCCGAGGGCAACATCGTCGCCGGCTACAACTTCCTCGACGCCGCCGGCGCCGATTCCTACCAATTTTCGTCGACCTGTCGCTAGGCGGCCGAAGCGCGGCGCACGGCGCGACCATTCGTCGGGACGAGCGCGACGTTTTGCCGCGGTCGGGGCGCTCCTGCGGCACGAGCTGGGGGCGGAAGATCCACCGAGAGCATCACCCATCCCCGAGAACGCGCCGAGCGAGCCACGCAGCGCATTGCCACTAGCCTGCGACGCGCGATAGGCGCCCGGGGCGTCGCGGCACGCTCATTGCTTTTGGTTCGAGCGCGGCCCGCTACGGAGCGTTCAGCAACCGAGGGCCCACCGAAGGAGCCAAGAAAATGCAACGTCTGTCCTTGCTCACGGTGCTCTGCCTCGCCGCCGTCGTCGGTTGCTCGGCGGAGCCGGAGGTCGAATCGACCGAACCAGGCGCGCTCGCCGGCACCGAAGGCAATCTCACGGTTGCTTGGTTGGTGGAAGGCGGATCGGCGGCCTTACACTGCTCCACCAAGCAGGCGGACTCGGTTCTCGTGCTCATCGAAACGGCGAACGACGGGATCGTTTCGGATGCCACGCAGGCCTGCGAGACCCAGCGCGCTCATTTCACGCTGGAGTCGGGCTACTACGAGGCGGATGTGGCTCTGTTGGATGCCGACGGCGCCCTGATCACGGACGCCATCCACCTGGGGCCGATGACCTTGCTCGATGCCCCGGACGAGCTCGTCGTCACCGCCGACTTCAGAGAGTTCCGCGAGACCAGCTCTCCCAAGGACTGATCGAGCTTTCGACCCAGGTTGAGCCGAAGCCGATTCGGACGCGGTGGGCCTAGCCAGCTCGCGCCGCCGGCGCTTCGTTGCCCGTCTGGGGAGCGACCGGCGCCGCCGAGGCCGGTCGGCGATGCAGTTGATTGGTCACCTCGTCGCACGCCCGCGTGACCGCCGCGGCGAGCGCGGTGGCCATCGCCGATGCGACCCGTTGCGCGTGATCCTCGGCGCCGTCGGGCAAGAGCGGCTCCTCGCTCACGATGGTCGTTTCCAGGAGCGACTGGCGCTCGTCGTGCAACGTCACGCGGAGCGCAACGCGCACGCGCCCGGGCGATCCGCGCAGCTCGTCGAAGCTCGTGAGCTCGACATCCATCGTATTCCCCGGACCCGACAACACGCGCTGGACGTGCCGTCGCTCGAAGAGCTCCTGCTCGAGCGCCCGCCGGAGATACTCCTCGGGACGCTCGCTCCAGCGCCGATCCTCGTAGTAGCCGAGCTCGGACGCATTCACGCGAAACGAGATGCGCTCCTCGAGATAAGAAGCGGCATCGACGAGACCCAGACGGAGCTCGATGGGCGTCGTGGAAGCGGCGCTCGGAGTGGCCAGCGCGGCCACGGGGGGCAGCTCGGGGCTGAAGTACCGCGGACGAATCGGCGACGCTTTCGACGTGAGCGCGCAGCCGCCGGTCGTCGCGACGAGCGTCAGCACGGTGAGGAGCAAACCGGCGCGCATCATGGCGCCGCCACCGCGTGGCCCTTCAAGAGCATGTCGGGGTCCCGCTCGAGCGCGTCCGCGAAGCGCCGGATCGAGCGCGCCGCGCCGCGCACCTCGCGCAGCGTGAGCTCGAGCTCCGGGCCCACGCCTTGCGCGCCCTGCGCCACGTCGCTCACGGAGTTCGCCGCCCGCTCGGCGCCTTGCAAGACCCCGCGCTCGCTTTCCAAGCGTACCAGCACTCGATCCACACCTTTCAACGTCCGATCGAGCTGGGCGAGATCGTCCACCGCCCGCGCCGAGAGCTCACCCGCGCGCAGCGACGTGAGCTGG
>DASUGE010000296.1:0-26223 GCA_036274215.1 Polyangiaceae bacterium
CGTCGCGTGGGCCACGTAGCCGCGCACGGCTTGGATGCGGGCACGCGCGTCGTCGCCGACGGCGAGCGAAGCGCCGCGCTCCGCGAGCTCGAGCGCGAGCTTGGGCTCGGCGCGCGCGACCGTCGCGAGCGCGCGCGTCTCGAGCACGGGCGCCGAATCGGGCTCCGCCTCGAGCAACGCGAGCGCACCTTCGATGTCCCCGCGATCGAGCGAGAGCCGGCCGAGCGTCGCGACGGCGCGAGCTCGGGCCGGTTCCGGCGGCTCACCGGCGAGCACCCGTCGGGCGCGTTCCTCCGCAGCGGCGGCGTCACCGATGCGCCGGAGCAGCTCCGCGGCTTCGGCTTCAGCCTCCGGCGTCGCGCTCCGCTCGAGCACGGCGAGCGAGCGCCCCGTGTGGCCGCGGCGCGACAGGGCGCGCGCGAGCGACAGTGCGAACGCTTTGGAAGCGGCCCCCGATTCCACGCGCCGCTCCCCTTCGTCGAAGAGCTGCGCGTCGAGCGCGCCGCCCTCGAGCAGGAGCGCGAGCTCCACGAGATCGGCTTCGGCGAGCGGCGCCGTCTTGCGTGCACCGGCGCCGACCAGATCCGCGAACACGAGCGACTCCGGCTCGCGCTCGCGCACGGCGGCGAGCAGCCTTCTGGCGAGCTCCTCGTCGCTCGTGAAGTTGCCGTCCGGCCAAGCCGCCGCCGCGGGGCCGACCAGCGTCACGAGCCAGCGCGAGCGACCGTACGGCGTGAGCTCACCGAGCTCACCATGCGGGACGCTCGGCCCGTCGCTCCCGAGCTCCGCCACGGCGCGCCCGAGGCCGAGCGCCGGCTCGAGCCAAGCCCGTGGCTCGCCGCCGACCCGGATCTCCGGCCTCTCCACCTTGGAAAGCGCCAGGATTTCCTCGCGGCGCGTCGACAGGTACGAGCGCCGCACGGCCCGCCAGCGCCGTTCGAGGGCTTCCGTCTCGCTCTCGAGCGAGCCCGAAAGCAGCCGAGCGTGCCGTTCGAGCCAATCGGCCTGGGGCCGCGCTGCCGGGGTCGGCGACAGCAACGCGGCGACGCGCTGCCCGAGCTCTCCAGGAAGCGCGCGCACGTGCTCGGGCTGGATGCGCTCCACCTCGCAGAGGTCCGGCGCGAGCAGCTCGGCGAGCACGCGACCGAACGCCCAGAGGTCGCGGCAGCGCGCGTCGCCGGCAGCCTCCGCCAGCTCCGGCGCGAGGTAGCGCCGCGTGCCGCCGCGCGGGAGGATCTCGGTCCCTTCGGTGCTGAGCCCGAAGTCGACGAGGCAGGCGCGCGCCGGGGCGCCCGCCGCGTCGCTCGCCACGACGATGTTCGCCGGCTTCACGTCACCGTGCGCGAGACCGGCAGCGTGCAGATCCGCGAGCGCGCGGCCCACGTCACGAGCCACCACGAGGGCCAGGGCGAGCCCACGGCCCGCGTCGGCGGGGCGTACCGAATCGAGCGCGTCGCCCTCGACGTAGTCGAGCAGGAGAAACGGAGAGCCCGCCTCGACCGAGCCACCGTCGGGTAGACGCAGCCCGTCGCGCACGAGTCCGGCATCGATGACTCCAACGAGCGAGTCGGAGCCCACCCACGAAAGGCGCGCGCACTCCTCGGCGAAGCGCGGGCGCTGGGCCTTGCCGCGCCCGAGCTTCAGCGCCACCCGGCGCTCGCCGTCGCGGGCCAACCAGACAGCGCTGGTCGCGCCGGCCCCGAGAGGCCGCTCGAGCATCAACGGCCGGCCGCGAAGCGTCAACTCAGTTGCTCCCACGGTGGCAGCCCTCACCATTGGAATTCTTCGGGTCCCCGCACTTGGTGTCAACTCTGATGTCAGTGCGCCCACCCGGCCGGAACGGCTCATGACCCGCTTCGGGACGGCCCAACCCGGATTTCGTATTGGCGGAATCAGAGTCCGGGGGCTTCCAGGGCCCGCAGAGCTAGGGACAGGCCGCGCCGGCGAGGATGAAGGTCTGCAGGGCCGTGAGCGCGTCGTGGTCGATGAAGCTCTCGCCGGGCGCGCTCTCCGGCATCGGCTCGCCACGAACGAACCACGACCGCAACCGCTCGAGCTCCTCCGCCTCGGGAGGCAGGCACGACTCGGGCTCCGCGCAATCGGCGGGAGCGCCCCGCTCGTACGCCTCGGGACGGAGCAGGAGCTTGTACATGAGGTAGCTATTCTCCGGACGCTCGGGGTCGATGATGGGCATGTTGACGCCGAAGCGGAGGGGCGCCTCGTTCGTGGCGCCGGTCGTTTCGCCGATCTCGGTCTGATGGGCGACTCTGCTGATGGCGGTCGCGTGAATGTCGTCCCAGCCGTCGAGCGATAGCCCCATGTGCGGCGCGGCGTCCCCGTCGAGCGCGCCGTGGCAGCCGAGGCAGCCGGCGAAGAGGGCGAGCACGTCGTCGCACACCGGCGGGGCGGACGGCGGCGCGGGGGTCGCGGCGGGGCCACGGCCGGTGAAAAATGCGAGACGCACCGGGGTGCTCCCTTCGAGCGGCGCCCCGTCGAAGGCGCGGAATCCGTACACGGTCTCCTCCGTGTAGATGGGCAGCTCGATCGTGTAGAGCGTCTTCGGATGCAGCGTGAAGCCTGCCGGAAACACGTAGCGGACGCTGCGCTCGATGAGGTCGTAGCGCGGGCTCAGCTCGGCGCGCTGGTTCGTGGCGGGCAGGGCGGGGTTCGTCTGCACTCCCGTGTACACCGACATCGATTGCCGGACGGCGCTCGACGGCAAAAGGAAGCGATCGAAGCGCAGGGTGATGGCGGTGTCCGTGGGGACGCCGCAGTCGTCCGCAAACGGGTCGCAGTCGAGCCCGGCTCCGTTCGCAGGCTCACTGCTCACGAGGTGGAGGGGCGGTCCCTGCGGCTCGTCGATGGACCGCGGACCGCGGTCGCACCCGAGGGCACCGAGCCCAACGAGCGCGACCACGACCCACGGCGCGAAGCGCGTCAGCTCTCCGAGTACGTCGACAGCTGGTCGCGAATGATCTGCTCGCTCACCCCGGTACGGATGTGATCCTTGAGACAGTCGGCCAGCGTGATGAGCAGGTCGTCCACCCCGTTCTCTTCGATGATCTTCGAGAGGAGCTGCCGGGCCTCGCGACTGTCGTCTTCCCTCAGGAATTCGCGGACTTGCTCGACCGTAACCTCTCCCTGGAAGTCGAAGTACAAGTTCCCGAACAGGTACTTTACGAGCTCTTTCACTAAGGGCCTCCTTGGCCGGCGGGCGGAAGTCATACTCATGCGGTGGATCGAGGCGCAAGCGTATTTCCGTCGGAGGCCCCGAACCGCGGGCGGAAATTCCTGTCAGCGGCATGAGTCGAAGGCCCGATCGCCGGGGTCATGGCACGTAAGGCAGGGGCGGGCATTTTGGCGCAGGGCACGCCCGCAGCGAGAAATGAAGCCCGGAGGGTGGGGGTCTACGCCCCTACGGAAGCCGCCGGGATCCCCGGACGGCAGGCCGCTGCCGATGCCGCCCATCGCTGCCGTCGCGTGGCAAGCGACGCAGTCGCGCTCCATGTGGCAGCTCACGCAAGCGTTCAGGTTGCGCTCCGCCTCCCAGGCGTGGTGACCGGCACCGCGGGGCGCTTCGGTCCAAATCGACGGCGGGGGGTGGAAGCGGCCCCGCTGGGCGATGTTGCCGATCGGACCGGAGAGGGTGACGCCGGCGCGCTGGTGACACCCGAGGCAGAACGACTGCTGCTGGTGGCAGCTCGTGCAGGTGGGATTGTTCTGACGGGCCGAAATGGCGTGCATGCTCAAGAAGTCGTTCGGGTGGATCTGTCGCGGGCGCACCTTGCCGTCGTGACAGCCGACGCAGAAGCGCTCGGCGTGGCAGCTCGCGCAGAAGCGGCTGTCGTTGCCGGCGACGCGCTTGTGACGCTCGAGCCAATCCGGTCCGTGCTCGGCGTCGTGGAGCCACGCGGGCGGCTCGAGCCGGCCCTCGGGGAAGCTCGTCACGAGCTCCGGGCCCCGCGTGAGGTGGCAAGTCGGACAAGCACGCGATGCCTCGCCGCGCTTGGCGGCGTCATGCGTGTGGCATGTGAGGCAGCCACGCATGCGCGGAAGCTGATCGAACGTGGCCTGCGTGAGCGCGCCGACGTCGCCGTGGCACCCCTTGCACTCGATGCCGCGCGCCGCGTGCACCGCATGGTCGAACTTGAGGTGGGGTGGCGGCAGGACGGTGCGAAGCACGCGCTGGCCGTCCTCGTCGCGGTAACCCACGTGGCAGAGCGCACAGCGTCCGAGCGCGTCCCCTCCCGCGAGCACGAGGGGCCCGCGGTGGTTCGTGCCGTGACAGGCGTCGCAACGGGTTCCGGCGGGCAAGAGAGAATCCGCGCTCGCACGGCTCGTCTTGGCTTTGTCGTGGCAGGTAGCGCAGGTGGCGCCGAGCGCGACGTGCCGCGCGTGATCGAAGCGGATGCCGATGCTCTGCGGCGGAAAGATCACCGGGCTCGGTCCGCCGTCCCCCGGCACGGCACCGGGCGGCCTCGGACCGGGCAGCGCGGGCGCCGCCTCCACGGGTCCGAGCAGCCCGAGCACGACGCCCACGAGCACGGCCAGCGCCAAGAGCCAGGTCGCGGGCAAACTTTCGCGGCGATTCATCGGAACACCGAGAGGTCGAGGGTCGCTAGCACGCGGTAACGCTGCCCGACGAGGCGGTTCATGCTGTGCTCCCACTCGACGCCGAAGCGCGAGCGCGAGCCGAGCGCGTTCGGCCGCAGGCCTACCCCGAGCACGTAGGTGAAGCTCGTGGCGTAGCGATCGGGGCGCAGCTCGTCCGCGAAGTCGTAGAGCGAGAGCACGACGAGCGAGTCGTAGTAGCCGTTCTTCCAGAGCTCCTGGCTCGTGAGATCGGCGCCGGCGCGATGACCACGCTCACCGGTTTCCGCCTGGCCCCGCAAGGAGACGCTCCCGGAGGGGTGCCGGTAGCGCGCGCCGAGCGTTCCGAAGGGATCGACCGCGCGCGCCACGACCTCCTGGTTCGGGGCGCTCGCGTAGGTCGCGGGATCGCCGAGCGTCTCGAACAGCCGCGAACCGAAGCCGAGCGCGGTGTCGAACCGGCGCGAGACGACCCAATCCGCGCGCCCCTTGAACGTCGTGATCGCCGAATGCGCGAACCAGTTGAACACCGAATCGCCGTCGAACGTCGGCATCAAGCGCTCGTAGTCGGCGCCGAGCGTCAGCCGGTCCGTCGGAAACACGTCGAGCCCGAGCGCCTGGTTGCTCACGAGACCGGCGTAGAAATCGTAGACGACGCTGCCGTTCAGCGAGCCGAACGAGAACGGCGTGAGCCGGAGCGACGTCCCCACCTTCTCCGTCGAGACGCGCTCGGCGGAGTACGTGCGAAGCTGACCATTCGGAGCGAGGAACGGCGACACCACGACGCTGTCGCGATTGATCACGCGCCGGTACGTCACTCGCGCGTGGACCCAGCCGAGATCGCTCGTCTCGAGCGCGACGCCGACCGCCGGGGCGAGCTTCGATTCTTCGAGGTAGCCCGTCCATTGGTTGGGCCGGAGGTCGTCACGCGAGCCGCGCGCAACCCCTTGGGCCTCGAAGCGCGAGGTTCCGAGCAGCGGTAGCCCGGAGCGCTGCTCGAAGCCGGCGTAGGCTTCGAGCCTGAGGTAGGCGGGCGCGGCGAGCGTCACCTCGGCCCCGTCGAACGACCACCAGCCGAGCACGTCCGCGACGTATTGCCTTCCGATGCGAAAACCGAGCGCGCCGTCGAGGTAGCGATCGCCCTCGAGGTACGCGTACTGGAGGTCGAACGGCGCCTGCGTGAGCCCCGGCACGAAGCTGCTCGAATTCGGGTCGCGCTCCCTCGGATCCTGGCCGAGGTCGGCGTCGAGCCTTAGCCGCGAGCGAAACGAGAGCGTGGGATGCGTCGGGCTCGAGTCGCCCGTGAGGTCGTAGAGCGACATGCCGAGCGTGCTCGTGTAGCGCCGGCGCCTGACCTCGGGGCTGTCACCGTACGGGCTCGAGAGCGTGTAGTACTGAGCCGACGCGGTCGCGTCGATCTCCGTGTTGTAAGCCCGTGCGGCGCGCGCCGGGGCGAGCACCGCGAACGTCGCGAGCACGGCGCCCGTTCGACGCCGCTTCCGGCGCGTCGCGCAAGCTGGCCTCCCGAACCAATTCAAGACTCTACCATGCTGCGAGGCGCCGCGTTCTCCCAGCCCAAAATCGCTCCGAGCAAGCGTGTCGCCGCGATCGTCCCGACCGGCAACAGCAAGAGCCCGCAGCCGAGCCAGAACACGAACACGAACGCGAGTCCGAAGCCGAGCACGCACGCGAAGTTCTCGCGAACGAGCCTGACGCGCGCGCGGAAGCCCGTACCTCGCAACGTGAGCGGGTAGTCGAAGAGGCCCCAGGCGACGAGCAGCGCGCTCAGCATGCTGCCGAGCCCGAAGGTGAGAGGCACGAGCACGGGCGCGAGCACGTTGACCAGCCAGAGCACGAAGTACGAGGGCAGCGCGACGAGCAGCGCGCCGCACAGCGAGCGAAAGCCACACAGAACCTCGGCAAAGAACCCGAGGGGCTCGCGCTTCGGCGCGCCCGCGCGCAGCTCGATCTCGCGCACGATGCTCTCGAGGGCCGGCGCACTGAGCGGCGGCGCGAGCGCGAACGACGCGAACCACCCGGCGATCACGACGACGAACGCGAGCGCGTACCCGGCGGCTTCGAACCCGATGCGTCCGAGCGTGCTCGTCGCATCGGGCAAGCGCGCTTCGAGCCACGGCCGCGCGACGAGGAGCCCGAGCGCCGCGAACCCGCCGAACAGCACGAAGAACACGAGCACTGGAACGAGCGCCCGAGCCCACAGCGACGGACTCTGCAAAAGCTCGCGGATTGCGGAAGGAAGCGACCAAACGCCGCGCGTGAAGCCGGGGCGTTCGCGACCGAGCGCTGCGCGAAGTTCAGTCACGGGCCCCCGAGCCTAACGCGGACCGAGGTTTCGTGTTACTTTTCGCTACACTTGGCTACAGTTATCCGCTCCTTTCGAAGCTGGGTGATCGCTGCGTTTGCGACGCTTTCGATCCTCGGCTGTCAGCTCGTCGCAGGCGACTTCACGCTCAAGGACGCTGCACCCGCCGAGTCGAAGTCCGACTGTAAGCAGGGCGAGTATCGCTGCAACGGCGAGTACCTGCTCACCTGCGGGGCGAAGGACGCTGGCTGGCTCGTGAAACAGCCTTGCGGCAGCGCGATGCTCTGCGACTCGAAGAGCAAGCAGTGCCAAGCGTGCAAGCCGGGTGCCCTCCGCTGCGACGGCGCCTCGCGCCAGGAATGCAAGCCGGACGGCAGCGGCTGGATGCAGGTCCAGCTGTGCGAGAGCGACGCCATGTGCAACCCGACCTTCTGCGGCGCCTGCACGCCCGGGGAGTTCGCGTGCCGCGGCATGCAAGCGAACGTGGGGAGCGAGATTTGGGAGTGCGGTCCCGAAGGCGGCTGGACGGTCGAGCACGAGTACTGCGCGACGCCGGGCCTGTGCGAAGCGAGCATCGACGCGGGCCGCGCGAGCGCCACGTGGAACATGAAGTGCATGACGCCCGTCTGCGACGCGGGCGCCTACGACTGCGACGGCATGAATCTCCGGCACTGCCGGCCGGATCAGACGGGGTGGGAGGTCGTGGATACCTGCGCGACGCCCGAGCTCTGCGACCTCGGCCGGCAACAAGCAGTCGACGCGATGGGCGCGGTCGACATGTGTCCCCAAGGCTGCGGCACGGCGGGCGCGTTCTTGTGCGACGGCAACAAGCTCCAGCGCTGCAAGGACGACCTCACCGCGTGGGACGTCATGATGGAGTGCACCCCCGACACGGAGTGCAATCCCGTCCAGGGGACGTGCAGCGCCTTGTGCACGCCGGGCGAGTATCAGTGCAACGGCGCCGTCCTCCGCAAGTGCGGCGACGATCGTCATTTCCACGCGCAGGACACCTGCGCCTCCGCGGCCCTCTGCCAGACCACGGACGACCCGCCGAGCGGCAGCTGCGCCCCGCCCGGATGCATGAAGGCCGGCGACTACCTCTGCGACGGCACGAGCCTCCAGCGCTGCCGCGACGATCTGATGGGGTTCGAGGAGGTCGAGCAGTGCGCCTCCGCAGCCCTCTGCAGCGCACCGGACAAACGCTGCAACGACAAGGTGTGCGAGCCGGAAGAGCTGCGCTGCTTCGACGTCGCGGAGGGGATCGCCGAGCTGCGCCACTGCAACCCCGATCTCACGGGGTGGATCGCGGACCCGCCCTGTGAGGCGGGCCAGTTCTGCAGCAATGATCCCGCGGATCCGGGCTGCAAGACCGATTGTCCGGCGCCCGCGCGCTGCAACGGAACCGAGCTCCAGCGCTGCACGGCAGACGGGGGCTGGGAGCACAAAGCGATCTGCGCGACGGGAGACCTTTGCACCTGCACCCTCACCGGCACTTGCACGCTCGGCGTCGGGGCGGAGGGCTGCGGCGTTCCGGTCTGCGGCGGAACGCTCCCCACCTTCCAGTGCAACACGACGACGCTCCAGAAGTGCGCCGACGGACGCAACGGTTGGGCGACGTCGGCCGACTGCGGCGACAGCGCGCTCTGCTACGCGGGGACGGCGCCGCTCTACAACGACGGCTACTGCGCCGTGTGCCCGACCGCGAACGAGACGCAATGCGTGAGCGGCAATCCCACGACGCTTCGCAAGTGCTCCGCCGACCGCACGATGTGGACGACGACGCAAACGTGCGGCGCCTTCGGTTGCATCGACAGCGCCACGGCCGACTACTGCGCCGTGTGCGGCACCGGTCAGGTCATGTGCGGCGGCGCGACGCTGCAGAAGTGCGGCAACGATCAGAAGAGCTGGGTCAGCACGCAATGCATGAGCGCTGCCCTGTGCGACGCGCCGGGCGGGCAGTGCGACATCTGCGTGCCGAGCTCGAACACCTGCACCGGCAGCGGGAACCTCACCCTGAACCACTGCAGCAGCGACGGGCAGGCCATTCAGTCGCAAACCTGCCCGAACGTCTGCGACGCCCAGATGGGACAGTGCGACAGCTGCGTGGCGGGCACGGCGCGCTGCTCGAACAACATCCTCTACAAGTGCTCCTCCGACGGGCAGACCGAGACGCCGACCACGTGCGCGACGGCGGCGCTCTGCAACGCCTCGGGCGCGGGAAGCTGCACGACGCCGACTTGCGCCGTGGGCGAGCACCGCTGCAACGGCGCGCAGCCGCAGGTCTGTAACCCGAACCGTAACGGCTGGGACAACGCCGGCACCGCCTGCGCGACCAACGCGCTCTGCATCGGCTCGAGCGGAACCTGCACGGCGCCGACCTGCGCCGTCGGCGAGCACCGCTGCAACGGGGCCCAGCCCCAGGTCTGTAACGCGAACCGCAACGGCTGGGACAACCAGGGCACGGCCTGCGCGACGACGGCGCTGTGCGTCGGCTCGAGCGGAACCTGCACGGCCCCGACGTGCGCCGTCGGCGAGCACCGCTGCAACGGCGGTCAACCTCAAGTGTGCAACGCGGGCCGCAACGGCTGGGACAACATGGGCACCCTCTGCGCCAGCACGGCCCTCTGCAACGCCAGCACGGGCACTTGCACCGAGCCCTCGTGCGTCGCGAACGAGACGCAATGCGTGGGCGCCCAGCCTCAAATCTGCAAGGGCGATCTCACCGGGTTCCAGAATCTCGGCGCCGCCTGCGCGACGGCCGGCCTCTGCCATCCACTCGACGGCAGTTGCGGAGCGCCCGCCTGCGACCCGATGGAACTCCGCTGCACGGGCGCGCAGCCCGAGATCTGCAACACCGATCGGACCGCGTTCCAGTCGAACGGCCCCGCCTGCGCGACAGCCGCATTGTGCAACGCCGGCGTCTGCACCACCCCCACCTGCGCCACGGGCGACGTGCGCTGCAACGGCGCCCAGCCGCAAACGTGCAACACCGGGCGCAACGGCTGGTCGAACGTCGGCGCCGCGTGCGCCACCGCGGCCCTCTGCAACTCGGACACGGGCATGTGCGACCCTGCCGCTTGCCAGCCCGGTGACACGCGCTGCAACGCCGCGCAGCCGGAGGTGTGCAACGCCTCGCAGACCAACTGGATGAGCATGGGCTCGGCTTGCGCGACCGCCGCGCTCTGCGTCCCCGCGACCGGTACGTGCACTGCACCAACCTGCACGCCGATGCAGAAGCAGTGTGACGACGAGCAGCCGCAGATCTGCAACGCGAACCAAAACGGCTGGACCGACAACGGCCCGGCCTGTGCCACCTCGGCCTTGTGCGTGGACGGCATGTGCGCTTCTCCGTTCTGCGGCGTCGGCCAGAAGACCTGCGACGGGGCGCAACCGCAGATCTGCAACGCCGGCCGCACGGCCTTCGTGGACAACGGCGCCGCCTGCGCGAGCGAGCCGCTGTGCATGAACGGCGCCTGCCAGATGCCGACCTGCACGGCGAACGAGAAGCACTGCGCCGGCGCGGTCCTTCAGCACTGCAACGCGACGTTCACGAACTGGGTCGACGAGGAAACCTGCGCGACGGCGGCGCTCTGCAATCAGACGGCCGGGCGCTGCGACGCCCCGGCCTGCGCCGCCGGCGAGGTCCGCTGCACGATGAACAAGCTCGAGAAGTGCAACATGGACCGCAACGGCTTCGACCTTCTCGAGACGTGCGCGTCCGCGATGCTCTGCGACGAGCCCAACAAGCAATGCGACGACTGTAAGGCGCCCGACGTCTCGTGCATGATGAACGTCCTTTACGTCTGCGACATGACGGGCCACTACGTCACGACGACCTGCGCCATGGACGAGACGTGCGACCCCATGGCAGCCGCTTGCGTCCCGAATCCTCCTCCTCCTTGACCCTGAGCTCGACCGATGGACCCCAATGGATTGGGGTCCATGGAAAGCGCTGTCGGAGGGAACGGGCTCACGCGCGGAAACGCTCGACAATTGCTGCGTTTTTCGCGAAAGGTGAAGGCGTTGGACGGATCGTCAGCCAGCGCGGAAAAGCCGCTCGCCTTCACTCCCTGCCTGCACCTCTTCACGGAGCGAATGTGGGTGAGCGCGGGCGAGGGCTTGTTCGACGAGGGCCGCGAGGAGCTCGTGCCGGTGCTCGGCCTTTGGTTCGACTACGCGGGCGTGAAGGTGCGCGCGGCGGATCGACGCACCCGCTTCTTCGTCGCGGAGAGCGACGGCGTGGGGGTGGTCGGCCGCGATCTCGCCGGTGAAGCGCGAGCGCAGTGCCTGCTCGAGAGCTTCGGCGCCATCGAGCTCGACTGCTCGGAGCACGTGAGCGCCGGCCCGAACGCCGACGCCGACTACCTCGTGCAGTTCGACGGCGACGTGCACTCGTACTGCTCCTTCGGCGCCTGCGCGCTGCCGCAGCTGCGCGCGCTCGGCTGGGTGATCACGGTAGACAAGAGCTACCCGTACCAAGTCGTCGAGAGCAACGCGCCCTGGTACGCGAACGTCGAGCCGGACGAGGAGCGCACCGACTGGTTCGGGCTCGAGCTCGGGATCGAGGTCGACGGCCGGCGCGTGAACCTCGTGCCCGCGCTGATCGACATGCTCGAGGCGCGAGGCGACGTGGAGAGCCTGGAAGCCCTGCTCAAGCTGCCGGCGCGCCTGCGCGCCGTACCGCTCGGCGACAACCGCTACGTCGCGATCCCGCCCGAACGGCTGCGCTTCGTGCTCAAGGTGCTGCTCGAGCTTTATCGCGGCGAAACGCTGGTCAACGGCACCTTGCGCTTCCCGCGCACCGGAGCGGCGAGCGTCGCCCAGCTCGATCAAGGGCTCGGCAACGCGGCCGGGCTGCTCTGGTCGGGCATGACGGCCGCGATCGAGCGCGCGCGGCGCCTCGGCGCACCGAACAAAGCGGCGCCCGCCGAGGCGCTCGTGCCGAAGAATCTCGGCGCGAGCCTCCGGCCGTATCAGGAAGCCGGCGTACGCTGGCTCGCCGAGCTCGTCGAGCACGAGGCGGGTGGCGTGCTCGCCGACGACATGGGGCTCGGCAAGACGCTCCAAACCATCACGCACCTCCTGCGCGAGAAGCAGGCGGGCCGGGCCGATCGTCCGAGCCTGATCGTGATGCCCACGAGCCTGGTCGGCAACTGGCAGCGCGAGCTCGCGAAGTTCGCGCCCGAGCTCAAGGTCGTCGTCCTGCACGGCCCCAAGCGCGAGAGCCAGCGCAGCGCGGTCCCGAGCGCGGACGTCGTGCTCACGAGCTACCCGCTGCTCGTGCGCGACCTGGAGCAATTCCGGGGTCAGCCGTACTACCTTCTCATCCTCGACGAGGCGCAAGCCATCAAGAACCCGCGTAGCCTCGCGGCGCGCGCCGTGCGCGAGCTCGTTTCGCAGCACCGGCTCTGCCTGAGCGGAACGCCCATCGAGAACAACCTGGAGGAGCTCTGGGCCTTGTTCGATTTCCTGATGCCTGGGCACCTGGGCGACGCCGAGCGTTTCCGCACGCAATTTCGCTTGCCGATCGAGCGCATGGGCAACCAGCTCAAGCTCGAGGCGCTAAGGAGCGCAGTGTCGCCCTTCGTCCTCCGGCGCATGAAAGAGAGCGTAGCGCCCGATCTACCGCCGAAGACGGAGATCGTGCGCAGCGTCGAGCTCTACGGTGACCAGCGCGAGCTGTACGAGAGCATCCGCGTGGCCGCGCACGGCGACGTGCGGCGCGCGATCCGCGAGAAGGGCGTGCAGGGCGCGACCGTCGCGATCCTCGACGCGCTGATGAAGCTCCGTCAGGTGTGCTGCGATCCGCGGCTCGTGAGCGTGCCCTCGGCGCGGCGCGTCAAGGAGTCCGCGAAGTTCGACCTGTTCTTCGACGTGCTCGAGACGCAGCTCGGCCAGAAACGTCGCGTGCTCGTGTTCTCGCAGTTCACGCGCATGCTCGACCTCATCGCGAACGAGCTCGAGGAGCGCGGGCACGAGTACGTCGAGCTCACGGGCGCGACACAGGAGCGCCAGCGCGTCGTCGATCGCTTCCAGGCGGGCGAGGTCGACGTCTTTCTCATCAGCCTGAAGGCGGGCGGAACCGGGCTGAACCTCACGAGCGCCGACACCGTGATCCACTACGATCCCTGGTGGAATGGCGCTTCCCAGGCCCAGGCGACCGATCGGGCGTACCGCATCGGCCAGACGCGCCCGGTCTTCGTCTACAACTTGATCGCGATGAGCAGCGTCGAGGAGCGCATGCTCGGGCTGCAGCACCGGAAGGCGGAGCTCGCAAGCCAGCTGCTCGGCGGCACGGGCCCGCGCGTACCGCTCTCGGAGCTCGACGTCGACGACCTATTCGCTCCGCTTGCCGACTAGGGTGCCCCGGCGACGCTACGGCGTGGCCCACGGCGAGCTTGCAGGACCGCCACGGTTCGTCGCAAATCTTTCGTCGGCTCGTCTTTCCTGAGGACGCGCACGAAGCTTCTCGCGGCGACGCCGCTGGTTATTTCTCAAGTCGAGACCTCTCCGTGCTTGCGCTCGAAAGGTGATCTGCCACATGGAACAAAGACGAGCCTAGGCTCGTAAAGGGGCGGGGGCCCTTCCCATGGATCCCCAATCCGTCGGCACGCTGAAGTCATCCCCGTTCGGGGAGCTCCTGGTGCAAGCGTTCGACCACCGCCTCACGGGAACGCTCGTGCTCGAGGAAACGACCGGCACGCGGCACGGCATTTACCTCGAGGCTGGAACTCCTCGCAAAGCGAAGCTCGGCGACGGCGCCGTCCACCTCGGCGAGCTTTTGGTCGAGGCCGGCGCCATCAGCAGCGAGGTCCACGAGGAGACCCTCGCGCGTGCCCTGCGCGACCGCATCCTTCACGGCCAGCTCCTCGTCGGCGAGGGGCGCATCAGCGAAGACGCGCTCGGCAGCGCGCTGCGCGAGCAGCTGCACCGCCAGCTCGTCCATTTGTTCAGGCAGCCGGACGACACGCACTACGGCTACTTCGAGGGCCAGAACTTCTTGGAGCGCTGGGGAGCGCCCGCCGCCATCGAGCCGAGCACGCTCGAGGTGCTCTGGCGCGGGCTCAGCGATCACGCGCCCTTCGACGCGATGGAGGCCGCGCTCGAGCGTGTGGCCGGTCTGCGCATCACGCTTCACGGCGGCTTGCCCGCCGATCACTTCGCCTTCATGGGGGAGGATCGCAAGCTCGTGGCGCTCTTCGCGAAGGAGCCGCGCCGGCTGCGCGACATCATCGCGGCGGAGCCGCTGCTCGAAGCGGACATTCGGCGCGTCGCCTACTTCCTCCTGCTCACGCGCTCGGTGGACCTCGGCGTTCCGAGCGCGCCGCCACTCTGCGTGACGACGGAGCCCGTCGTCGTCCCTCCGGCGAGCCGCCTGCCCTCGCTGCCAAGCGAGCCCGCGCCCGCGACTTCTCCGCCGCCCGAGGCTCCGGCGGCGGCCCCGCGGAGCGACGCGCCACAGGTCCGCGTGCGCCGCGACTCGCCTCCGTCGATCCACCCCGCCGTCGTACGCAGCGTCGCCTTGCGTGACGAGCTCCGGCGCCTCGCCGAAAAGCCGCCCCGCACCCACTATGAGGTGCTCGGCATCCCCGAAGATGCCACGCTGCGCCAAGTCCAGGCCGCGTTCTTCCTGCTCTCGAAGCACTGGCACCCCGATCGCTTGGGCGCCGACAACCAGGATCTGAAGGGCGCGGCGACCGGCGTCTTCGAGAACATCGCCGCCGCTTACCGCGTGCTCGCCGATCCCGCGGCGCGCACGGCATACGACGACTCCCTCACGGCGGGCGCCACGCTCGGCAGCTCCCCCGGGATCGAGCGCGCGCTGAGCGCCGAGCTCGCCTTCCAAAAGGCGGAGTCCTTCCTCGCTCGCGGCAACCTCGAGGCAGCGGAGCGCGAAGCGCAGCTCGCCCTCAAGCTCGAGCCCGTACGCGCGGAGCACATCGCGCTCGCCGCGTGGCTAAAGGCGCTGAAGCCGAACCCCGACGAACGTCAGATCGGCCTCGCTTTCGCGCGAGCGCTCAAGGCATCCCAGAGCAGCGTGAAGGTGCACTTCTACCGCGGCTTGTTCCTGAAGCGCATCGGACGCCACGCCGCGGCGTTGCAGGAGTTCCGGCACGTCGCCGAGCGCGACCCCCGCAACATCGACGCCGCGCGCGAGGTGCGCCTGTACGAGCAGCGCCTGCAGCGAAGCCCGAAAGACCGCCTGAGCCTCGCGCCCGAGGACCCGCTCACCGAGCGCTCCGCCTGGAGCCGCTTGTTCAAACGGCGGACGTAACCCCGCTCGTCGAGGTCGCTATCTTCCGAGCGCTTCGGCGCGGTTGACGATGCGCGGCGTGAGGAAAATCACGAGCTCGCTGCGCTGATCGCTCGCGCGGCGACGCTGGAACAGAAGACCGAGGATCGGGATGTCCCCGAAGAACGGCACCTGATCGAGATTTCGACCCGTGTTGCGCGTGAAGATGCCGCCGATGACCGCGGTGTGACCGTCCATCACGAGGAGCTCGGTCTCGGCTTCGCGCTTCAAAATGGTCGGGTCGCCACGCGCCGAGGTCTGGTTGAAATCGGGCTCGTCGCGGTTGATCTTCACGTGCATGCTGACGCTGCCGTCGGCCGTCACGTGCGGCTGCACGAGGAGCTGCAGCTTCGCTTCCTGGAAGGTCGTCTGCACGCCCTGCGCGCTCACCTGCGAGAACGGGATCAACGTGCCCTGAGCGATGCGCGCCTCGTGGTTGTCGAGCGTCAGGATGCGCGGGCTCGAGAGGATGCGCAGAAGGCCGCTCGCCTCGGCGGCGGAGAGCCGAACGGCGAGGTTGATCGTGTTGTCCACCGAGCCGAAGGAGAGGCCGATCGCGCCGCCGGATCCGGTACCGACCGCGGCCGGCAGGTTCACGGCGAAGTTCGGGCTCGCCACCGTGTTCGTGAACGGGCTCAAGCCGGCCGTCGGGGTGTTCGCGTCGCTCGCGCCGCCGACGACGCCGACCGAGTTCGGGAACGCGAGGCCCGTCGGGTTGCCGGTCGCGGCCGAGAACGCCGCGTCGCCGCCCCACTGGATACCCACGTCGCGCAGGTAGCGGCTCGTGGCTTCCACGATGCGTGCCTCGACCAGCACCTGCGGCGTCTGCGTGTCGAGCGAGCGAATCAGCTCCTCGATTTGGTTCAGATTGCCCGAGATGTCGCGCGCGATGAGCACGTTGGTGCGGTCGTCGACCGCGATCGTTCCGCGCTCGCTGAGCAGCGGCCGGGCGCGCTCCTGGATGTCCTTGGCGGAGGCGTAGCTCACGGGAATGAGTCGCGTCTCGAGCGGGGCGAGCTTTACTTCCTGCGCGCGACGCGCGAGCTGCATCTCGCGCTCTTTCTCGAGGTCGGAGAGCGGCGCCACGCGGATCATGTTCCCGGCGCGCACCATGCCGAGCCCCTTGCTCTGCAGGACGACGTCGAGCGCCTGGTCCCAGGGCACGTTGCGCATGCGAATCGTGACGCTGCCGGTCACGTTGTCCGCCGTCACGACGTTCACTTGCCCGACGTCCGCGAGCAGCCGGAGCACGTTGTGGATGTCGGCGTCCTTGAGATCGAGATCGATGCGGCGGCCCGTGAAGTTCCGCTGCTGACCGAGGGCAGTCGGGGCGAACGCACCGGCCTCCGCTGGAGCGCTCTGTTTCTCGACGAGGGCCGGGCCGGCGGAGTAGCCGTCGTAGACCTCCGGCACGCCACGCACGGCTTCTTCCACCGTCACGGTGCGCACCCGGCGCGCGATGCCGCCGTCGCGAGCGATGCCGCTCTGCGAGGGCGCCTGCTTGCCGGCTTCGAAGAAGGTCCAGACGAGCGAGTTGCCGCGCCGGCCAACACGGCTCGAGATGCCGTCCTTCACCTCGGCCTCGAGCACGACCTTGCCGGGCTCGTTCGGGCTCGGGTAGCTCGAGACGGAGGTCACCGCGCCGTCGAACGCCGTGACGTCGAGCTGCCGCGCGAGCTCCTCGGGAATCTGGGCGGACTCGAGCACGAGGCGGGCGTGCCCCTTGCTCACCGTCGGCTCGCGGTAGGCGGTGCTTTCGGCGAGCTCGATCAGCACGCGGTCCTCCTCGGTCGCGTGCTCGAACCGCACGTCGCGCACGCGGGCGGGGCCGGTCGAAGCGGGGACGGCAGCCGGCTTGGGTGCCGGGGCGCTCGCGGCGAGCCCCGCCTTCTTGGGCGCCACCCGGATCACGAGATCGTTGCCCTCGACGGCGACGGCGTAGGCGGGCTCCTCGAGGAGCGTGAGGAGCACGCGCGTCGTGTGACCGCCCGAAACGGCGAACGACTGGACCATCACGCCGCCCACGATGCCGACCTTGTCGGTCAGGGCGCTCGGCACGGACGCGAGATCGGCCTCGGGGATATCCACGACGAGGCGCGATTTCTGCTTGTCCAAACGCGCACTGAACGTCGGAGCCGCGCTGAACGTGAGCACGACGCGCGTCTCGTTCGAGCCCGCCTGCTCGACGGCAAGGTGCGTCGCCTTACGTTCGGCGCTGCCTTTGGCATGGGTTATCCCCGTGCCGAGGCTCAGGGCCAAAGCACACGGTGCGGCCAGAAAAAGAGGGGGAAAGCGGGGGGAAAACCGCATAATTCGCTCCGAGACGCCGACCCTCGCGCGCCGTCGCGCACGTTGGGCAAGCCGTTCGGAGCGTATCGTCTCGTTCACACGACGAACAAATTCCGTGCGATCCCGAATTCGGCCGACGAACGGGGCCTAACTGGGGCGCCGGCCTCGCGCCTGGCTCGAGCCCCGCCCTGAGCTAGGCTTTTTGTTGATTTGCAGTCGCTCGAAGTCTTCTCGCCCGCTCAGCTCGCCGGCTACGTCGCCTTCGCCGTGGGCATCGCCGCGTTCCTCCAGCGCGACGACCGCCGCCTGCGGGCAATGATCGGCGCGCAGGCCTTCACCTACGCGGTCCACTTCTACCTGCTCGGCAGCACGCCGGCGGTGGTGGCGTCGCTCGTCACCTGCGCGCGGGCGTTCATCTCGCTTCGCACCCGCTCCCGCGCCGTCGCGGTCCTGCTCATTGCCGCAAACCTCGTGCTCGGCGCCCTCACGGCCCGAAGCGCCGCCAGCGCCCTCCCCATCGCCGCCACGACCCTCGGCACCATCGCCTTCTTCTGGTTCGACGGCATTAGCCTGCGCCTGGTTTTGCTAGGCGCTACGGGGTGCTGGTTACTCAATAATGTTTTGGTGGGGTCTATCGGCGGAACGTTGCTGGAAGCGTTTATCGGGGCGTCCAACGCTGTTACTTGTTACCGGCTCGGCCGGCGGGCGACGGGGGGGCAACGGGGGATGCCACGCGACCCCGGCGATTTGTTGAAAAAGCAGGTGCCGGCCTCGCCGGTTCTTCGCGTTGGCAGCGACCGGCCTTCAGCCTGTTGATCAGTTCTCCCAAGACCATCAGGTCGTCGCGGGCGGGCTCGCGCCTCGGACCCTCCCCCCGAACCAACCGCTACTCCCTCCCCTGACCCTGACTCTGACCCTGACCCTAGCCCTGACTTTGACCCTGACCCTGACTCTGACCCTGACCCTAGCCCTGCCTTTGACCCTGACTCTGACCCGCCCCTGACCGCTACCCGCCCTTCGTCCTCTCCTCGGCCGTCTCGGGGCGCAGCGGAATCACCTTCGTTGCGGCGGGGACGTCTGGGTTATTCGGGTCCTCGCGCACGAGCACGACGTCTCCGTCGCGGATCCGATCGAGCCGCCAGTTGAGCTGATACGTCGAGCCGGATTGCCCGCCGAGCTGCACGACGTCCGCGCGCCCGACGAAGTCTCCGCGGTGCACGACGTGCCCTTTGCCGCTCGGATCGACCAGCATCGCGCGAGCCGGAACGATGCGCGTCACGATGCCGACGAGCTTCAGATCGTCCACCGCGAACTCGGCGAGCACGACCTCGCGCTGCGAGCGCACGGTTCCCTTCGCCTCCTCCACGAACTTGTGAGAGTAGGAGCGGAACGGGTCGCGGCTGCGCTCGGTCTCCGTGAACTCGGCTTCCGGAAACTCCTTGCGTCCGCCGGAGGCGTCCGAAGCCTTGGCGACCCCCGCCGAACCCGCAGGCGCCGCCGATGCGGCAGCCGCCGCCGACGCCGCGGCCGCGGCTTTCGCCGCCGCCATGCCCGGAAAATCTTCCTGCGGCGCGGGTTTGTCGCCGCACGCCGTCGCCAGGCCGAGCCCGACCAGCGCGAGACCGAAGCACAGGGGCACGGGACGAAGGCGCATCACTGACCCTGCTTCTGCGCGGCGGCGCGCTTGTCGGGACCCTGATCCTTCGCGTCCTGAGCCGCGCGGAACGCCGTCGCGAGCACGTCGGCGTGGATGAACACGTCCTCGCCGCGTACCTCCGGCCGGCTGAGGTTCACGTTCTCGAGATTGATGATGCGATCGAGCTGGCTCACGCCGTAGAAGAACTTGGCGATCTGATGGTAGCGGCCGGCGATCTCGAGCTTCATCGGTACGCGCACGTAGTACTGCTCCGGAACCTCGGGGCTCGGCGTCCAGGCGACGAGCTCGACCCCCGCGACGTTCGCGACGTTCTGCACGGCGCTCAGGAAGGCGGGGTACTCGCTCGCCACGGGCAGCACCTTGTTGAGCTCGCGCTGGCGCTGCTGCCGCTCGGTGAGCTCGGCGAGATCCTTCTGGTAGGCGAATTCGGCTTTGCGCGCCTCGCCGAGCTCGGCGCTCAGCTGCGTTTCGCGGCTCTTTGCCGCGTCGATCGCGCTCGCGAGCTCCCCGTAGAAGATCACGTAATAAGCGACGCCGGCGAGCGCCAAGATCGAAAGGCCCACGCCCGCACGGGCGATCGCCGGAAGCTTCGCGAGTTGATCGTTCAGCGCCATGTCAGTACTTCACCTGCGCTTCGAGCGAGAAGCGCACGACGGAGAGGCCCGTGCCGGCTTCCTTCTCTTGCTTGCCCGGCAGGAGCACCACGTTGCTGAAGTAATCCGAGAGATTCATGCGACGCGCGAGCTCACTCACGTCCTCGCCGTCGAGCGCCACGCCCTCGAGCCTCACTTTGCGGGCCTGCTCGTTGAAGCTCGTGACTTCGAGCCGACGCGGGTCCCAGTTGCCGTTGAAGACCGCGAGCGGGTTGTCGCGGCGGACCTGGCTCAGGTGGTCGGGGGCGACGGACGGACCGCGGCCCGGCGTGAGGATGTGCGTGAGCTCGAGCAGCACCGCGGTCGGGCCGGAGCGGGCGTTCTGCAGCTTGGTGATCGCCGCCTCGCGCGCCCGCAGATCCTCGAGCTTCTTCTTCACTTCGGGGTGGTTGGCGACGCTCGTCTTCGACTGGTCGATCTGCGCCTGGATCTCGGTATTCTTCTTCTGTTGATCGACGAGCTCCTCGTGCTTCACGCTGTGAAACACGAACAACCCGGCGATCTCGGCGAGGAACGCCACCATCACGGCGACGAGCCAGAGCTGCCGCGTCTCCGGGCGCACCTCCGCGCGCCGCTTCTGCGGCAAGAGGTTGATGCGAATCACGAGCGCGCCTCCTTCTCCTTGCGGAGAGCGAGGCCGAGCGCGACGGCAAGCTGCGCGGCGCGCGTCTGCAACAGAGTGGCGTTCACTTCACGCGCCTCGATCACGACCTTTTCGGTCGGCGCCCACGCCTCGACCGGAACGCGCGCCCGGCGCTGGATGGCGGCGCCGAGCGCGGCGAGGTTCGCCGTGCCGCCCGTGACGTAGATGCGCGAGATCTCGGCCTCGCCGCTGGTCGCCACGTAGAAGTCGAGGCTGCGCTGGATTTCGGCGGCGATCGAGTCGGACACCGCCTCCACGATCTGCACGACCTGCTGCGGCACCATGCCGGCCCGGTTCGGATCGTTCGGATCGCCCGTTCCGCCGCATTTATAGGCTTCCGCCTGGTCGAAGGGCACCGAAAGCTGGCGCTGGATCTCCTCCGTGATGACGTTGCCGCCGTTGGCGATCTCGCGCGTGAAGGCGCTCACGCCGTTCGAGATGATGTTCAGCGAGGAGAGGCTCGCTCCCACGTTGATGAGCGCGATGGTCTGATCGGACGGCAGGCCGCGCGAGTACTCGAACAGGTTCTGTACGGTGAACGCGTCGATGTCGCAGACGATCGGCTTCAGCTTGGCGCTGCGCGCGAGCTGGGCGTAGTCCTCGATCTGGTCGCGCTTGGCCGCAACGAGGAGCAGATCCATCTGGCTCGTCTCGGGGCGCTTGCGCAAAACCTGGTAGTCTACCTGCACGTCCTTGATGTCGAACGGGATGTGCTGCTCGGCCTCCCACTGGATCTGCTCGCCGAGCTGCGCGTCGGTCATCATCGGAATCGTGATCTTGCGGATGATCACGCTTTGGCCGGAGACGCTGACGGCGCACTCCTTCTGCCGAATCTTCGCTTCCGAGAACGCGCGCTGCAGGGCGTCGATCACGGCCGCCTGGTCCATCACCTGACCGTCCACGATGGCCTGCGAGCTCAGCGGGACGAAGCCCAGCCGCACGAGGCCGAGCCCCTTCCGGGACTCCCTCACCTGACAAACTTTGACCCCGGAGGCGCCGATATCGACGCCGACCAGGTTCTTTCCTTCGCCCATGCAGCTACGGTCCGGTGATTTCGCGGGAAAAACCGCGCCGAACAAACTTTGGCATCCCCCACTCGCGGCAGCCAAGAAACGGGCGGAGAGCGTCGGCCGCCGTCCCACCAACTCCCACTGGAGCGCGGGGTCGAGGTTGACCCCAGGGGGTCAACGCGGACCCACTTAACTCTCGATCGTCTCAAATCGGCGCTTTCTATGGCTTCTCTCGAGATCGGTGAGGCAAGGGACCTCAGCGGGCCGGATGCAAGGGGGGTCACCGGTGACTCGCGACGCCCCGCATCAAATTTGCAACCTGCTGAAATTACTACGTTTTGAAACATGGAACGGAAGCTGCTCTAGGCATGACCCGAGGAGCACACGATGTCAGACGGGATCTTCGAGATGACGGGCACTGAGGCGTACACCCCTTCCTTCCACCCCTCCGTGCAGGTGAGCGGCCAGACCTGGCGCACGAGCGTTCCCCCCACCGAGCGCCGCCGCTCGCTGGTCCCCGGGGCGCGCAAGCCTGTCCGCACGGTCCCCGCGACCGTCGTGAAGCGCGAGGCGCCGGCACCGCGCAAGGAGCGTACGGATCCGAACGTCGCCCGCCTCATCGCGGAGTTCACGCCCCTCGTTCACAAGATCGTCGGTGGCTTCCAGCGCCGCCTCCCGCGCAACGTGCTGCGCGAGGACCTCGTCGCCGCCGGCATGGCGGGCCTCTGGGACGCGATTCGCCGCCACGGCGAGAAGCACGACGAAGGCTTCGAGTGGTACGTCCGCGTCCGCGTTCGCGGCGCGATCCTCGACGAGCTCCGTGCTCAAGACTGGCTCACGCGCCGCGCTCGCCGCGCCGCGTCGGCTTCGACCGAGAGCATGCCCCCGCGCGTCGTCCGTCTCGATGACGTGGGCGAGTGGGAGCAGAACCGCTGCCTCGCGACCGCCCCCGACGCCGAGGCGGGCCTCTCCGAGTCCTTCGTGCGCGAAAGCCTCGCCAAGGCCGTCGAAACCCTCCCCGAGCGCGAGCGCTTGATCGTGTCGGAGCACTACTTCAACCACGTGAAGTTCAAGTCGCTCGGCGAGCGCCTCGGCGTGAGCGAGCCGCGCATCTCGCAGCTCCACTCGCGCGCGATGCAGCGCCTCCGCAGCGCGGTCAACGCCGAGAACTTCGGCTAATTACTTTCAGTCGGTCTTTCTTATCCTCAGTGAGTTCACGAATCGAGCGCGCCGGACATGGTGTCTGGGGCGCTTGATTTGTTTTGTTTTCCAGAGCGGTTCGGTAGCCCCAAGCGCCCGGCGTCTTTCGTGACCTGCACGCAGGGGCGCGCCGGCCTCGCCGGTTTGTCTTGGGGGTAGGGCTTCAGTGGCGACGTCGATCTGTTCTTCCAAGACGGTCGCGTCGTTGCGGGCTGGCGTTCGCCAGCCGCGGCTACGCCGTGCGCTTGAACACTCCGTACGTTTGAGCACGCCGTGCGTTTGAACCGCGGGGCGTTTGAACGCCACGCGCCGGGCTCGCCGCACCCTAAATCACGAAGTAATCCGGCCGTCTTCTTACGGAAAGATCTCGCGGTCCAAGTACACCTGGACCAGCCTTTGCAAGCTAACCCCGTAGCAAGCAATCCGATTGGAGCAGTTATGAGTCTTAGCAAATACCGACATGCGCTCGTACGCATCGAGCATCGCTTTTTCCAGGCGCTCTTCGACTTCTTCGACCGCCCACTGTTCGCTGCGCCGGTTCTGCACCCACTCGTAGTAACTCACCGTCACGCCGCCCGCGTTCGCAAGCACGTCCGGTAGGACTTCGATGCCGCGGCGGGCGAGCACGGCCTCGCCCTCGGGAGAGCACGGGCCGTTCGCGCCTTCGGCCACGAGCCGCACCTGCAGCGCTTCCGCCTCGTGCGGGCCGATCTGGTTCTCGAGCGCCGCCGGCACGAACACGTCGGCCTGAACTCCGAAGAACTCCTCGCGCGTGATGCGCTGGCCGTTGGCGTAGCCCGCGATGGAGCCGTTCTGCGCCACGTATTGCTTCAAGCGGTGAACGTTGAAGCCTTCGGGATTGTAGAGGTAGCCGGTGTGGTCGCCGACGGCGACGAGCGAGACACCGAGCGTCGCGAGGATGGCCGCGGTATTCGAGCCGACGTTGCCGAAGCCCTGCACGATGAGCTTCTTGCCCTCGAGCGTGAAGCGGGTGCGGCGCGCCCACTCGCAGATGCAGTGCACGACGCCCTGCCCGGTGGCCGTTTCACGGCCGAAAGTACCGCCGCTCGAGACGGGCTTGCCGGTGACGACGCCCATGGCGGCTTCCTTCTTCACCATGCCCACGGTGTTCACGTAGGTGTCGAGCGCCCAGGCCATGGTCTGCGCGTTGGTGCCCACGTCCGGCGCCGGCACGTCGTAGTCGGGGCCGATGTTGGAGCCGAGCGCGTGGAAGAAGCGGCGCGTGATGCGCCCGAGCTCGTCGCGCGTGACGCCGCGCGGGTCGAACTTGATGCCGCCCTTGCCCCCGCCGAAGGGCAGGTTCATGAGCGAGCACTTCCACGTCATCATGGCCGCGAGTGCCTTGAAGTCGTCGAGCGAGGCGTCCTGGTGGTAGCGCATCCCGCCTTTGAACGGGCCGAGGATGTTGGAGTGTTGGATGCGGTAGCCCTTGAAGACGCGGTACTCGCCGCTGTCCATCCGCACCGGAAAGTGAACGATGATCTCGTTCTTCGGCTGCATCAGGATCGCGCGCACGTAATCCGGGATCGTGACGAGACGGGAAGCCTCGTCGAGATAGCCCTGGATGACGCGGAAGAAGTCGTAGCGCTCGGGGTGCGGCGAATGTGGGGGGGTCGCCGACGCTGGAGCCGCCGAGTGCGGTGCGCGCGAAGAGCTCGGACCGGAATGCGACGTGGTCATGCTTTCGAGAAACCTCCGTTACCCTAAACGGCCGAATCTGAAGACAGTATAAAGGTAGACCAAGGGGGCTAGCACCAGCACCGCGTCGATGCGGTCGAGGATGCCGCCGTGACCGGGGAGGAGCGACCCGGAATCCTTCACGCCCGTCGAACGTTTCAAGAGGGACTCGGTCAAATCTCCGGCCTGCCCGAGCAAGCCCGAGACGCCGCCCAAGAGGAGCGCGTCCGTTACCGGTAGGCGCGGCAAGTACCATTCGGCCGCAAGCACGGCGCCGGCGAGCGCGCCCACCACCGCTCCCACCAGGCCTGCGCGCGTCTTTTTGGGGCTCACGGCTTCGTAGAGCTTCGTCTTGCCGAGGAAGCGACCGAAGAAGTAGCCGCCCGTGTCGCCGAACCAGCCGAGCATCAGCACGAGGAGCACCCAGCCCGCGCCGTCGTCGCTCGCCGCGCGCAGCCGACCGAGCATGCCGAGCGTCGCGCCGACGTAGATCGGTACCGCGCCGCCCGCCATGATGCGCATGCCCGCCGTCGGGATCTCGCCGAGACGGACGAGCGGCATCAGCATGCCGAAGAGCGGCAGGGCGACGAGCACGGCGATCACGAGGCGCGGATCGTCGCCGGCGAGCGCGATGGTGGCCGTGACCGCGACGCTCGAAGCGACGCCGATCCATTGGGCGACGGCGTCCGCCGGGTGCGTCATCTGCAGCACCTCGCGCGAGCCGAGGAGGGACGCGAGAATGACCACGACGCCGAACGCAACGGGCGGGCCCTTGAACATAATCAAGAGCAGCAGCGGCGCGGCGATGCCTGCGGTGAGGAGCCGGACGGCGAGGTTGCTCTTCGGCAAGGGAGCCCGGACCTTACCCCGCCTCGGCGAAGTGATGCTACTCACGGACCCATGCGGCCGCTCGGGCACCGCTTCGCGCAGCATCTGCGCTCTCGCGCGCGGATCATCGCGCTGCCGGCCGTGCTCGGGCTCGTGGGTCATTGGCTTCTGCCGCGCGCACCCGAGCGGACGCGGGAGGGGCTCGGCGCGTGGCTCGGCGAGCGGATGGGCGGCACGGTGGCGGGCGCCGACCTCGGGTGGGAGCCGTCGCGCGGCGCGCTCGGCGACTTCTTTCTAGGGCGTGGGCTCTGGTTCCTCGGGACGCCCGAGCACGCGAAGGCGCGCGACCTTTTCCGCGCGACGGTGCGGCTCCTGCCGAACGGACAGCCGCTCACGCTGTCGTCGCTCGCGAACCTGAGCGCGACGCCCGAAGCGGACGAGGCGGGGCTGCTCGTGACCGACCAGCGCGTGGTCGTCGCGACCCTCAGCCACGGGCGCGTCGCGAGCGTGACGGCGCTCGAGCGGGGCCAGCACGCGGGACTCATCGCGCGCTTCGTCGCGCGCGCGACCACGGGTCTGTGGGCGCCGCTTTCGCGGACCGACGTGCTCGTCGACGCGCACACGGGAGCAGCGGCAGCCACGCTCGACGGGAACCGGCTCGAGCTCGAGCTCTCCGGAACGGCGCAAGCCGTGAAGGTCGATCTCGAGCGCGGCAGCGTGTCGAGTGAGGTGAGCGGCATCGCTCACACGGTGACCCACGCGGCGGGTGGGGAATCGGGCGTTCTCGGCATGGTCGCGCTTTCTCGGGCTTGCCTCGGGCCGCGGCTCACGGCAGCCGGCGGGCAGGTGGTGCTAAGACTTTCGGCCGCCGTGCGCCGGGCGCTCGGAAGCTCTGCGACGGGACAGCCGGCGTCGCGTCCCGCCGACGTCCACTGGCAACCCGTGCGGAGCGCGCTCTTGAAGCCGCCGCTCGGCGCCGATCCGGCGGCGGGCGGCGAGCGCGCGGCGTATTTCAAGCGAGCGACGCTCGCCGCCGGCG
>DASUGE010000297.1:0-12280 GCA_036274215.1 Polyangiaceae bacterium
GTTGCGCTGCTGCACGGCCGATTCGCGCTCCGTGATCTTGAGATCGAGCGCGGTGAGCGGTCCCCGGTCTTCGCACTGCTTGTAGGCGTACTCGCGCCATTGGCGTGCAGCGTCGAAGTTCTCCGCGTCGAGCGACTGCCCGACGACGGCTTGTGCTTGCGTGCACTTCTCGGGATCGCCCTCTTTGCAACCGGCGACGGAGGCCGCGAAGCAGAGCCCTAGTGCGAGCGTTTCGGCCGCCGGCCGCTTCCTTCCGAGGATCATGAAACGAAGACTTAGCTCGGTCCGCGAAGGGATGGAACCCGAGCCGAAAGGGCCGCGCTTTCCCCCCAAATGCCCTTATTTTATACTCGCCGGTCATGGACGCCCACGGGGTCATGACCGCCTTGGCCTGCGCGGGAGACCTCGCCTTCGGTGCCGTCGCGTTCCTGCGACGCTCGAAAAGCCCGCTCGCAGGCCTGATCGCGCTGCTCTTTCTCGACGCGTTCAGCTGGAACTTCGCGACGCTCGCCTACGAGCTGTCGGGCCGCGCGTACTTCCATTTCGTGGACCGCCTGTTCTCGAGCCTGATGCCGGCGCTTGCCCTGCACGTCGTGATCGCGTTCATCGGACGGGCGCGCAAGCTGCGACTCTTATGGGTGGCGGCCTACGTCGTGTTCGGAAGCGTCGGCCTCTTCGTCGGCGGCGATGCCTGGTGGAAGGCTCTGGCGGCGCTCGGTCCGCTTGCGGGGCTCGTCGCGGTCGCGCTGCTCCTTCGGCACCGGCGGCGGACGACCGACGCGAGCGAGCGCGCCCGCACCGAGCTCGTGCTGCTCGCGCTCTCGCTCGGCGCGTTCTCGCTCACGGACCTCTGGTATCAGGAGGTGAGCTTCCCGCTGCCGCGGCTCGGCGCCGTCGGCACGCTCGTGGCGATGAGCTTGTTCGCTACGGCTGCGCTGCGGCTGAAGCTGCTCGGCGAGGAGGTCCCGCCGATCGTGGCGCTCTATGCGCTCCTGTTCGGTCTCTTGTGGGTGACGCTGGAGCTCACGCTCGTGCGCTGGCTCGAGCCGAAGTCGAGCCCGTGGGTGCTCGGCGCCGGAGTGCTCGTGCTGGTCAGCGTCGCGTCGGCGCGCGAGCTGGGACGCCTCACGGCGGTGCGTCGCGCGCGCACGGAGGAGCTTGCGACGCTGGGCCGCTTCGCCGAGCAGTTCGCCCACGACATCCGCAATCCGCTCGCTGCCGTCAAGGGTGCCGTGCAGTTCTTGAGCGAGGAACATCGGGTCGGACGCACGCTCGACGACCAGGCGTCTTACCTCGCGCTGATCGAGCAGCAGCTCGAGCGCGTCGAGCGCTCCGTCGACCGCTATCAGCGCATCGGCAGGGCGGAGCCGCGCCTCACGCGCCAGTCGCTCAACGAGCTCGTCTCTCGCGTCTGCGCGCTGCAAGAGCACGCCATCGACCCCGCGCTGAGCCTCTGCGCCGTGCTCCCGACCGGGCTACCCGAGGCCGAGCTCGACGCCGACCTCGTGGAGACGGCGCTCGAAAACGTCATCCGCAACGCCTGTGAAGCCATGCCGAAAGGCGGCGTCATCACGCTCTCGACCGGCTACGATGACGCCCGCCGCTGCGTGACGGTCACGATCGCGGACGAGGGTGACGGCATGAACGCCCGCGAGCTCGAGCAAGCCACGACCTTGTTTTTCACGACCAAAGCCCGAGGCTCCGGGCTCGGCCTGAGCTTCGCCGAGCGCGTGGCGAAGGCTCACGGCGGCGGACTCGCCTTGAGCAGCGTCTCCGGACGCGGCACGGAGGTCAGGTTGAGCTTCACGGTCGGCGCGGGGCAAGCGTGAGCGAGCCCCGCCAGCGTGTGCTCCTGGTCGACGACGACGCCGCCGTGCGCACGGTGCTCGCCGCCTTGCTGCGGCAGGGCGGCGTCGAGCCGGTGGAAGCCGACAGCGCTACGCGCGCGCTCGAGCTCCTCTCCGGAGGCTCGATCGACGTCGTGATCACGGACCTTCGCATGCCGGGGATGGACGGCATGGCCTTGCTCGGCCGCTCGCTCGAGCTCTGGCCGGACGTGCCGGTCGTCGTGCTGACGGCGCACGGCAGCGTGCCGCTCGCCGTCGAGGCCACGCGGCGGGGCGCTTTCGAGTTCGTCTTGAAGCCCTTCGAGCGACGAGAAGTGCTCGCGATCGTGGAACGGGCGCTCCTCGTCGCGCGACGGAGCAGCGAGCCACCGGACCAGCCCGCCTCGCGCCGCCCTGCGCTGCTCGGCAATGCCCCGCGCATGGTGGCCCTGCGAGCGGACATCCGTCGCGCGGCGAGCAGCCAGGCGACGGTGCTCGTCCAAGGCGAGAACGGCACCGGCAAAGAGCTCGTCGCGCGTGCCATCCACGACGAGAGCCCGCGCAGCGCCGGCCCCTTCGTGAAGCTCAACTGCGCCGCCATCCCGGAGTCGCTGATCGAGAGCGAGATGTTCGGCTACGAGAAGGGCGCGTTCACCGGGGCCAGCAAGCAGAAGCCCGGCCGCGTGGAGCTCGCCGAGGGCGGGACGCTCTTCCTCGACGAGATCGGTAACTACAGTGCGGCGGTGCAGGTGAAGCTCCTGCGCATCTTGCAGGAGCGCGAGCTCACGCGACTCGGGGGGACCGAGACGTTCGCGGTCAACGTGCGCTTCGTCGCGGCTACCAACAAGGACCTCCAAGCGCTCGTCGCACGCGGAAGCTTTCGCGAGGATCTTTACTATCGGCTCAACGTGCTGCCGATCGACGTGCCCGCCCTGCGCGAGCGCCCGGAAGACATCGCGCTCTTGGCGCAGACCTTCACCGCGGCGTCCGCCAAGGCGAACGCCCGCTCGAACGTCACGCTCGAGGTCGCCGCGGTCGAGCGCATGACGCTCGCCCCGTGGCCGGGCAACGTCCGCCAGCTCGAGAATTTCGTCGAGCGGCTCATGGTGTTCTCGGACGGCTCCCGCCTCACCCTGGCGGACGTCGAGCGGGAGCTCGCGCGCGATGCGGCCCGAGCGCGCGCGAGTCAGGCAACGGCCGGCGGGGAGACCGAAGGCAGCCTCGCAGGAGCCAGGGAAAAGGCCGAGCGCGACGCGATCCGCGAGGCTCTCGCGCTCGCGGGCGGCAATCGCACGCGCGCCGCCCGTGTGCTCGGGATGAGCCGGCGCACGCTTTACAATAAGCTCGCCGAGTACGACCTCGGCTAGTGCGCGCCGCCCCCGTGAACGGCCGTCGCTCAGGTGTGGTAGCCGCGCTCGCCGTGGTCGGTGAGGTCGAGGCCGGTCTCTTCGCTCTCCACGCTCGGACGCAATCCGACGACGGCTTTCACGATGTTGGCGAGCACGATCGTGCCGACGATGCTGAGCACGAGCGTGAGGCCCATGGCCTTGAGCTGCTCGAGCCACAGCGTCTTGCCGACGATGTCCTTCAGTAACGTGCTCAGGTTCGGGTTGATGTCCGGAGTCGCGAAGATGCCGGTCACGAACGCGCCGAGCGTGCCGCCGACCGCGTGCACGCCGAACGTGTCGAGCGCATCGTCGTAGCCGAGCGCGTTCTTGAGCTTGGTGCAGGCGAGGAACGGCACCACGCCAGCGAGCACACCGATGATGACGCCGGCCGACGGCGTGACGAAGCCGGCCGCCGGCGTGATCACCACCAGGCCGCCCACGATGCCGGAGCAGAAGCCGAGCACCGTCGGCTTGCCACGCGTGACCCACTCCGTGCCCGCCCACGCGAGACCACCGACTGCCGCCGCGAGCGTGGTGCTCGTGAACGCGGCCGCGGCGATGCCGTCGGACGCCACGGCGCTGCCGGCGTTGAAACCGTACCAGCCGACCCAGAGCATGCCCGTGCCGATCATGGTCAGCACCAAGCTGTGGGGCGCGAAGTTCTCCGTCCCGAAGCCCTTGCGCTTGCCGACGATGATCGCAAGCACGAGCGCCGACCAGCCGGAGGACATGTGCACGACGGTGCCGCCCGCGAAGTCAACGGCCTTGATGCCCGCGTCCTTGTTCCAGACGCCGTTCATGAAGCCATCGGCACCCCACACCATGTGCGCGAGCGGGAAGTAGACGACCACCATCCAGAGGCCCAAAAACAGCATGATCGCCGAATACTTCATGCGCTCGGCGATGGCGCCGACCACGAGGGCGGGCGTGATGATCGCGAACATCAGCTGGAACATCGAGAAGACGTTCTGCGAGACCCAGGCCGAGTAGGCGCCGTTCGGTTTCGAGTCGACGCCGGCGAGCAGCGCATAGTCCATCCCGCCCATGAACGGGCTGCCCGTCGCGAAGGCCATGCTGTAACCGAAGGCCCACCACATCACGGTCACGATGCCGGCGAGCCCCAAGCACTGAGCCATCACGCTCAGCACGTTCTTCTCGCGGACGAGGCCGCCGTAGAACAGCGCGAGACCGGGCAGCGTCATGAAGAGCACGAGCGCCGCGCACACCATCATCCAGCCGTTGTGACCCGGTCCGGGTCCGGGCACCTTGCTGGTCTTCAGATCCGCGGGAGCGACGTTGTTCACGTAGCCCTCGAGATCGGCGACGCGCTGGGCAAGCTCGGCCGTGTCCACCGGGGCGGCCGCAGCCGGCGCAGGCTCGGCGGCGGGTGGCGCCGCGGCGGGCGCGGGCGCAAGGGGAGCAGCCGCGGCGGGAACCGCACTGGCGGCGAGCAGGGGAGCGGCGAGGGCCGGAGGGGCCAGGGACGGCGCGGGCGGGGTGGCCGGGGCGGCGCTCTGCGCGAGGCCGATACCTGAGCTCAACAAGGTGATGAGCAACGTAAGAACCGCCAGCAAGCACTTGTTCATCGGAAAATCCTCCGGAATTTCGGCCTGCCGGTCAGCGCGGCGCAGGCGTCTGGATCGGGTAATCCTGTCCGTGTTTCCCCTACAAGTCGGAATTGTTTCCGACTTTGTTTCGCGCGTTTCAAGCTCTAGTCACACGACAACGACGGGGGGCACACGCGCCATCGAGCGGTCGTGAAGGCGACTCCCGAGCGGAAGCGCCACCGCGGCACCGACCAGCGCGAGCAGCATGTCCCACTGTGCGTCCCAGACGTCGCCCTGAGAGCCGAGGAACGCCTGGCCGACGTTGCCGGCAACGAGCAGCGTGACCCACCACTCGAGGAGTTCCCAGAACGCTGCGACCGCAAGGACGACCGACAGCACGAGGAAGTAGAGCCAACCGCCACGAGTGAGCGGTGTGCAGCGCAGCAATACCTCGCGCGCGATGAACGACGGAAAGACGCCGAGCGCAACGTGCCCCACTCGATCGTAGTGGTTGCGCGTGAGGTGGAAGGCGTCTTTTGCCCAATTGCCAAGGGGCGTGAGGGCGTACGTGTAGTAACCGCCGTACACGAGGATGTTCACGTGGATGAACACACCCACGTACACCCAATGCGAGAGCGGCAAGCGGCGGTAGATCGCGATCAGCACGGCGATGCCGGCAATACCGGGCCCAACCTCGAGCCACCAGGACGTGCGGCCAGCGGGCGGCGCCCACAGCGTCAGCACGGCAATCACGCCGAACAGAGCGAGCAAGGCGAGCGGCAGCCGGGCATGCTCCCTCGAGGCAGGATTCACCGGGGGGATTGGAACATTCCCGAGTCGCGCCTGTCGAGTACACTGAAAGCGTTGGAGCCCGCGTGGAGCTGAGGACTGAGCTCGAGATCGAAGCGCCGCCCGAGCGCGTGTGGAGCGTGCTCTCGGATTTTTCCGCGTACCACGAGTGGAATCCCTTCATTACGGGCATCGTCGGCGAGCTCCGCCAGGATGCCGAGCTCACGGTCACGGTGAGCCCACCCGAAACGGACGACGCTACGTTTCGCCCGCGCATCCTCGTCTGCGACGAGCCCCGAGAGCTCCGCTGGCGAAGCCAGCTTTGGATGAAGGGGCTCTTCGACCGCGAGCAGTTCTTCTTGTGCCAAGCGGCGCCGAACGGCGGGACGCGCTTCGTGCACGGCGAGAACCTGAGCGGCTTCTTCGTGCGCTTCCTCGGCAAGCAGCTGACGCACGTCGCGCGCGGGTTCGTCTATATGAATCAGGCGCTCAAGGAGCGGGTCGAGACCGGGCGCCGCCGGCCGCGAACCTGACTCACTTCGGCGCGTCGCGACGCACGAGCTCGGGCTCGCGACGAAGCTTCACGGCGGTGAGCGCGCGCTTCAGGAGATCGCCCTCGCGCAGGCACGCGTAGCAATCGTCGCGCTTGGTCGGGCCGCAGCCGTTGTGGCGCAAGAGCCGGCTCATCGGGGCAAACGCGCGTTTGTCGCCGACGTCGATGGAGCGCTCGAGGATCTTCGCGTTGGCCTCGCACGTCTCCGCTTCGCGCAGATCGAGCGCCACCGCGAGCGCGGGCGAGGCCTTCGGCCGCACGTCGCGGCTCAGGAGGAGCGCCTGCGCGAGCTCGGTCACCTGGCTCCGCTCGGCCGTGCTCGTCCACGCCTCGTACAGGAGATCCGCGCTGAGCTGACCCGGCAGCGCCGCCATCGCCGCGAGCGCGTCACGGCTCGTGTCCGGATCCTGCGCGAGCCTCCGCAGGTCGGCGACGATCTTCGGATCCTTCGCGAGGCCTGGATCGGCGGCAAGGCGCGCGCGCAGCTTGCCGACGGCGGCGACGGACTGCGCGATCTTGCCGGTCGCGAGCGCGATGGCTTCGTCCGCGCTCCGCTCCTGTGGCTTCTGGCGCTCGATGATCGCGAGCGCCTTCTGATCGCCGGCGCGTGCGCGATCGAGCGGCGCGTCGGAGGCCGGCGCCATGACGGGTTCCTCCGCGGGGGAGCTCGGCGTCGCAGCCCTCGATGCCGTCGGGCCATTGGCGACGGCGGGTGCCGGGGCGCTCGTGCTCGCGGAAGCAGCGCCCGAGGGCGTAAAAATGCCGGCGAGGAGCGCGGAAAGCAGCGCCGTGAGACCGAGGGCTGGAGCGAGCACGCCCCAGAGCGGTAGCTCAGCGGAGCCGAGCCGAACGCGGTCGACCAGCGCTTCGCGCAGCGTGGGCGGCGGCACGAAAGCCGCAGCGCCCGTCGAATGCATCGCTCCGAAGGACGGTGAGAGCGGAGGTGGCGGCAGCGAGCTCGGCGGAAGAGGAGGCGGCGGCAGCGACGGCGGAGGAAGCGACGCGGCCTTTGGCGGAGGGGGTTGCGGCAGCGCCGGCGGGTTCGAGGGCGGCAGGTGCGAGCCGTCGGGAGACTTCGCGTCGACGAGGGTGCGCTCGTCGGTGGGTGCCGCCGTGAGCTCGGGCAGCGGGCTCGGCGTCGGCAGCATGGGAGCCGGAGGCTTCGAGTGTCGGCGAGCCGAAGGTGGGGGCGGTCGCGCCGGGGCCGGAGGGAGCGGCGGCAGCGCCGGCGGTGGGGGGAGCGGCGGGCGCGAGGGGCGCGAGGGGCGCTGCGGTGCGGGCGATCCGAGCGGCGAGGACGCGACCGTGCGATCGTCGGAGTTCATCGCCGCGATGCGCGCCTGGATCTGATCGTCCACGCGCGTGACGAGACTCTCGCGCGCGGCGTCCTCGTACGCCGGCAGCTCGCGCTCGGGCGCGATGGCAGGCTCCGACCAACCCGAGTCGACGAGCGAGGCTCGCGGGTCAGGTGGATCGGGTCGGCGTTCCGCCATCGCTAGAGCGTACCACGGGGCTACGCCTTACGATTTCGAGCCTGCGACGCGCTCGCCCGGCGGGGCGCTGTCGTCGGCGACGTGGCCTTGAGCCACCGCGTGGCGCGGGCGCCCGTCGGCGCCGATCCGAGCAGGAATGTCGAGCTCGGGACCGAGCAGCACGGCCTCGGCCTCCGGCGGGATGCGGCGCGGGATGTGGTGCTGATCCACACACGCGAGCAGCGTGTGTCCCTCGGCCACGAGCTGCTCGTCCAGGGTGGGGGGCGTTCCGACGAGCTCCCCTTCCGGCTCGCGCAGGAGGCGGTAGTCGAAGCGCACCTTCACGCGCGAGAGCTCGCTGAGCCGCGTCTCGATACAGAGCAGCTCGTCGAAACGGGCCGTGCGCCGATACCGCACGTACGCCTCGACCACCGGTAGGTGAATGCCGAGCTCCGTCCATGAGTGGTAATCGAGGCCGCGGCGCCGCATGTATTCGACGCGACCGACCTCGAAGTAGCTGATGTACGTGCCGTGGTGCACGATGCCCATCAGATCCGTCTCCCCGAACCGGACACGCACCCGGTACTTGGACTTACAGTGCGCGGGCGGAGTTTCTTTCACGGAGGGGGCCGAGAATAAGCGCGTCGCCCGACGGCGAGCAAGTCCCGTCGCTCGGCGCCGGACAGGCGTTTTCGCGCCCGCCGGCGAAAAAGTGCTTTCAGGAGCCCGGGGGGAAGGAGCGCTTTCAGGCGCGGCCCGTCGGGGGAACGGTGAGGACCGGTACGGGCGAGAGACGCACGAGCTTCTCCGCGACGGAGCCGAGCAGGAGATGGGCCAAGCCCGTCCGCCCGTGCGTGCCCACCACGATCAGGTCGTGCTCACCCTGCTTGAGCTTGTGAACGAGTGTTCCCGCAGGATCGCCCGAGCAGAGCTCGTGGGTCATCGTGACACCGGTCGGAAGCGTGACCGACGCCAAGAAATCGTTCATGTCCTGTTCCGCGTTCTTCTGGATCAAATCCGCGAGCGGCACGTTCTCCTCCCCGGGCCGGCGAACCAGAACCGCATCCGAGGCGTACGTCGGTCGATCCCAGACATGCACGATGTGGAGCGCTCCGCCCACCGTCCCCGCGAGCTTCGCCGCGAACAGCACGCTTGCCTTCGAGTGCTCGGAGTAGTCGACCGGAACCAAGATGGAGCGAAACATGGCGGTAGTCTAGCCCAGGCGGGCGAGCGCCGCTCCGGCGAAAAAGCAGAGCACGCCGCCGCCGTTCTGAACCAAAATGTTGGCGACCGCCGCGCCGAGCTCTTCGGCTCGCGCGAGACCAACGGTGTCGTTCACGAAGCTCGAGAAGGTGGTGAACGCACCCATGAAGCCGATGAGCAGGACCTCGACCGTCTCGCGCGAGAGCGCGCCGCGCTCGCGACCGAGCGTGAGCACGAGTCCGAACAGAAAGCAGCCGACCATGTTCGCGGCCAGCGTTCCCCACGGAAACCCACCTGGGAATACACGCCCGACGCCCATGACGAGGCCGTAGCGCGCCAGCGTCCCGACGGCGCCGAGGGCGAGCAAGTAAACGAGCTTGTGCATGACTCTCTCTACCACCTCGGATAAAATCCGGGCCTTGTCGAAATCACCCGAGGACGACATCGAATCGACGATGGCCGGCGACGTGGCCATCGTCGCCGGCTTACCGGCGAGCCGCAGGCTGCCGACGCTCGAGCAAGTGCGCGGCCCGGGCGCGCCGCGGAGGTTCGGGCTTTCGCTCGCCGAAACGGTGGTCGGGCGCGGCACCCAGGCCAACGTGACGATCGACAGCGCGCTGCTCTCGCGGCGTCACGTCGTGTTTCGGCGCAACGGTCCGGAGGTCACCCTCTCGGATCTCGACAGTGCGAATGGCGTGTACGTGAACGGTGTCAAAGCGCACTCCGCCGTGCTGCACGAGGGCGACACCATCCAGCTCGGCGACGTGGTGTTCGTGCTTCACGAGGCTCCGGCGTGAGCGCGCCCGCGTTCGTGCGCTTCTGGGGTACGCGCGGCTCGATCCCGACGCCGGGACACAAGACGCGCCGCTTCGGTGGCAACACCTCCTGCGTCGAAATCCGCATCGGCGACATCGAGCTCGTGTGCGACGGCGGCACCGGCCTGCGCGAGCTCGGGCTCGATCTCCTCCAGCGCGGCCGGCAGAAGATCGAGACGCATTTTTTCTTCAGCCACATGCACTGGGATCACATCCAGGGCTTCCCGTTCTTCGTCCCCGCCTACGGTCCCGACAGCGAGCTCTTCGTCTACGAGACGTCCGCCGGCGACGATCGCGTGCAGAAGCTGCTCCACGGCCAGATGCGCTCGGAATACTTCCCGGTGGAATTCGGGGATCTCGGTGCCCGCATCACGGCGCGCCATTTCGAGCGCGACGCCGTCGAGCTCGGTGCGATCCGCGTCCGCTGCTTCGAGCAACGCCACCCGGGGAGGAGCTTCGCCTACTCGTTCGAGCTCGGCGGCAAGAAAATCGTCTACGCGACGGACAGCGAGCTCGACCTCCTGCTCGAGAACCGCGAGCAGTCGCTGGCCGAGCTCTATGTCCCCCGCCGCTTGCCGGACGCGCTCGTCGGGTTCGTCGCGGGCGCCGACCTCTTGATCGCCGACGGGCAGTACACGGACGACGAGTATCCGAAGAAGGTCGGCTGGGGGCACGCGCGGGCGAACACCGTGGCCGATCTCGCCCACCAGGCGGGGGTCAAGCAGTGCGCGGTCTTCCACCACGACCCGATGCATTCAGACGAGCTCGTCGACGAAAAGATTCAAAGGGCCACGGAGCGCCTCGAGGGTATGGGGGCAAAGACGCTGCTTTTCGGGGCGCGCGAAGGGCTCGAGCTGAAATTCTGAACGAGGCGGTCACGAAATCGGAGCGAGGGAGCACATGGCTTCGCACAGGTCGGAGAAGCACTTGGACGCCGCCATCACGACAGCTCCGGAGCTCGGCCGCGCCGGCGAGGGGGAGAGCCCCCGAACGGAGTCGGGCTCGGATCGGGACATCGTGCTCGCGATCGAGCGCGGCGATCGGCGCGCCGCGCTGTCCTTGTGTGCGCGGCGGCACGGAGCCGCGCTCGGTCGCCTGTGCATGGCGCTGCTCGGCTCGCAGGTGGAGGCAGACGACGCCGTGCAGGAGACGCTGCTCGCCGCGCACGCGGGGTTCGACGCCTTCCGCAGCGACGGCTCCTTGCGGGCGTGGCTCTACGGGATTGCACGGCGGCGCTGCGCGCGCGTGAAGGAGCGGCGCGGCGCGGTGCAGGCGGGCACGGACGCGGCGGACGAGCGCACGGCGGACGAGCTGCTCGACGTGCGGCGACGCGCCGAGCGCGCTCGAGACTTGCTCGAGCGCGTGCGCCCCACCGAGCGCGAGGCGCTGCTCTTGCGCTACGGCGCCGAGCTCAGCTTTCGCGAGGTGGGCGAAGCGGTGGGGGTCGACGAGGCGACGGCGCGCAAGCGCGTCTCGCGTGCGCTCGCGCGGTTGCGCGAGCTCGTGAAGGAGTGAGCGATGGCGAGCACGAACCAGAGCGAGCGCTGCGCCGAGGTCCTCGAGCACCTCGGCGAGGTTTTGGACGGCACGGCGAGCCCGGAGCTCCGGGACCACGTCGCCGAGTGCGACCGCTGCCGCGACGTGCGGCACGAGGCGGAGGAAGCACGGCGCTTGGCCGAGTCGGCCGGGCTCGATCACCGGCCGGTAGCGGAGCTCGAGGCGCGCGTGCTCGCGGCGCTCGAGGCGCGGGACGCAACGAAACCGGCAGAGGACACGGCGAAACCGCTGCAGGGCGCGCCGGCGAAGGCGCACGGGGAGGCGAAGAGCGAGCGCAAGGCGGACGCAAAAGGCGAGCGCAAGGCGGCGAAAGCGCCGGCGCGAAGCGGGACATCGCCGCGCGTCGCCGTGCTCGTGACGGGCCTTGCGCTCGCGGCAGCGGCAGCGGTCGTCGTGTGGCGCAACGGCCCCGCAGCGGAGGCCGGCGGGGGCTGGTCGTGAACGCTCGAGCGCGTGGCGAGCGCCCAGGGCAAGGGCGGCGTGCTGGTGTGCGACGCGTCCGGCAAGAAGTGCGAAACGAGCGCGGCGGGCGCGCGCATCGAGCGTGGCGGGCGCGTGAAGACCGACGCCGCGACGCGCGCGGAGCTCAAGCTCTCCGACGGCAGCGTCGTGACGCTCGATCGCAGCACCGAGCTCGCTCTGCTCGACGGCGACGCACGCGGCGCGCGGCTCACCTCCGGTGCCCTGGTCGCGGACGTCGCGCACCAGAAAAGCCAAGCTCGCTTCGAGCTGCCGGCCGGCGGCGTGACGGTCCACGGGACGAAGTTCGCTTTGCGCGCACAGGGAAGATCCGCGAGCGTCGACGTGACGCGCGGCAGCGTCACGCTGTCCGACGCCGAGAAGCGCAGCGTCCGCGTCTCGGAAGGCGAGAGCGGGCGGCTCGAGCCGGGCGCCGAGCCGTACGTCGCGTATTCGAGCGCGCTCGCGGATTCGCTCGGCTGGAGCGACGAAGCGTTCGGCGAGGAGCGCGGGGCCGTCGCAGGGCGCGGGCTCGGCGAGCTCAAGGCCAGAAAACCGGGCCAAACGGAGGAGCGCGCCAACGCCGTCGTGCTTTCGTCGCACGACGTGCGGGTGCGGATCTCGGGCGTCGTGGCGCGCACGGAGATCGAGGAGGTGTTCGAGAACCACAC
>DASUGE010000298.1:0-3427 GCA_036274215.1 Polyangiaceae bacterium
GCCGACACGCAAGCGCAGCTGGCGGTCATGCGCGGGCTCTACGACGCGCTCCTGAAGCGCGTGGTCGCGCTCGAAAGCTCGAACGCACAGGAGCTGCGCAGCCTTCCGCCGCGCATGGTGCGGCGCGTGCCTTCCCGCAAATCCATGCTGGATTCGCTGCGAAATGGCCCGCGCATCGAAGAAGCCCCGGCACCGCGCGAGTTCCCCGCGGCGCCGTGGGCGGCGGAGCCACGCGCTGCGGATCGACCTCGCGCCGCCTCGCTCGAGCCTCTGCCGCCGGCCCCGGAATCGACCCCGGCGCTAGTCACTGCGGCCCCCGACGCGACGCTCGCTTCGCCCGGCGCTGCATCGCTCTCGACGCCGAGCTCGGACGATGTCGTCGGCTGCTTGCAGATGCTCGCGGCGGAAGTCGCCGTCACCAAGGTTCGCGCGAATGCGCCGACCGACCACGCCGACTTCTACGTCGCGCTCCTTCGCGACGAAGCAGGCGAGGCCATCGCAGCGCTGCTCTTCAACCAGCGCGCTGCGGCGGAGCTCGGCGCCGGCATCCTGAGCGCGAGCGTTCCTGAGCGCGACGAGCAAGCGTTGAACGGCCTCTCGAGCGATAGCCTCGACGGGCTCAACGAGGTAGCCAACAACCTCACGGGGCTCGTGAATCGGATGAACCCGAAGCGCTTGGTGAAGCTCGGTCCGCTCGAGCGCGCGCCGGGCAGCGCGCCGTCGTGGCTCACGAATCCGGCGAAGAAGCAGGCGTATTCGTTGCGCGAGAACGGGGCGTTGTACTTGCTGGTTCGCTGAGAAAACCCCCGGGGCCGGGGCGCAGGTCAGGGTCAAAGTCAGGGGTAAGGTCAGCGTCAGCCTCAGCGTCAGCGTCAAAGTCGGGGGAAAAAGTCAGCGTCAGACGCGGCGGCGGGAGGGGAGAATCAGAGGTAGGGGCGGCGACCGAGCTCGCGTTTGGGGTTCTGGATTTTTGGGGCCGGGAGGGGGCGCAGCGGGCGGTGCTCTCGCACTGCGGAGAGTGAGCGAGACGTGCGGCTGGGAAATGCGCTTCGTCCGAGATCCTGGACACAAAATCCGAGAATCGGGATCGAGTTGCAGTAAGTGACTATGTGCGTCCGCCAATGATGCCCGAGTGATTTCGATTCTGAACGTCCATCTCTAAAGCACGCGCACGACACAACCGTTTGGGACGCGTGAGATAGATGCGCGCGCTCCGACTCTCCACGCTCGGACTCCTGCTATTCAATGCCGTCGCGTGGAGCCGCGCTGCGAGCGCGGAGCCTTCGGGCGCGGCGGTCAGCACCGATCTGATGCAGCTCTTACCGCTTCAGCTCACCGCGTTCGGCGACATTCGCTACCGCTTCATCTCGCCGGGGCTCGACGAGTTCGAGATCGGCTCCGTCGAGCTCGACTCCGCGCTCCAGCTCTCGCCGCACGTGATGGTGTCCGCCGCGTTCGCGTACGCCCCCGAGGAAGACAAGGTCGGTCTCGGCGCGTTCACCGTGGACGGCTCGCTGCTCGGCCCCGAGAAGAAGCACTTGGTTCGCAGCAAGCTTTTGCAGGATTCCGGCGTCGTTTTCGGCAAATTCGACGTGCCCTTCGGGCTCGCCTACCTCGAATACCCGGCCACGGAGAATCGCTTCGTCGACCTGCCCCACGTCGTGATGTCCACGCACGGGGGCTGGAACGACGTCGGTGGCCAGGCCTACGCGATCGCCGATCACTTCGATCTCACGCTTTACCTCGTGAACGCCCAGGCGCTCGAGACCGAGGCGATGGCCGCCGCCGGCAAGTTCGCCCAACACTCGTACGGAGGGCGCCTCGGGATCAAGCCGCTCTCCGGCCTATCGCTCGGCGCGTCGGTCGCCGAAGTCACGGGGCCACTCGACACGGGCATGTGGGGCGCGGACGTCTCCGCGACCGCAGGCCCCCTCGTCCTCAAGAACGAATACATCCTGCGCACGCCCAGCGACGGGCCGACCGTGCAAGGCGGCTACACGCAAGGGCTCGCCAAGCTCGGCGCGTTCTTCGCCGGGGCGCGCTACGAGACGACGCTGACCGACGGGGCGGTGAGCGACACCTCCGGCGCGCTCACGCTCGGCGCCGAAGTCTTCCCGCAGGCAGAAATCCGCGTCGCCCATCTGCGTTCGTTCGAAAGCAACAGTCAAACCACCTACCTACAGATCGCCGGCGGCAGCATCTGGCAGCCGACCGGCCTCCGCCGCTGAAAACCCGAGGGATCATGTCGATTTTCAATCAGCTCAAGCTCGTCCACAAGCTGCTCGGCCTGTGCCTGGTCGCCTTCCTCGCGCTCGGGGTCGTGACCGCGGTCGCTTATCGCAGCCTGCGCGTCAGCGACGTGAGCGGCAGGCTCGTCAACGCGAACGCCGTCCAGCGCTCGCAGATGGACGGCGACATGATGCACGACGCGATTCGCGCCGACGTCGCGCTGTGCGCGGTGACCAAGGACCCGGGCGAGGTCGGGGACGCCGTCAAGTCGCTCCGCGAGCACGCCGCGCGCTTGCGCGAGGATTTGGGCAAGGTGAAGCAGAGCCCGGAGCCGGAGGTGCAGCGCGCGCTCGAGGATACCAGCCTGCCGCTCCGAAATTACCTGGAGGAGGCCGAGCGCTACGCGCGGGCCACGACGGGGAAGGTCGGCGTTCAGCCGGCAGCCTCGTTCAACGAAGCCTTCGAGGCGCTCGAGGACAAGATGGGCAAGCTCGGCGACTCGATCGACACCTCGACGCGTCGCATCGCGGAAGAAGCGGGAAACGCCCGCGCCGCCGCCACGCAGGTGAACCTCTGGGTGTCGGGAGTGTGCAGCGTGGCGCTCCTCGTGCTCTGCCTCCTGCTCGTGAGCTCGATTCGGCGCCCGCTCGGGGCCATGGCGACGGCCGCGCGCGCGGTCGCCGCGGGCGACATCCAGCAGACGCTCGTCGCCGCCTCGGCCGACGAAATCGGCGATCTGGTGCGCGCGCTCGGCCAGATGATCGACTACATCCGCGAGACGGCGACGGCGGCCGAAGCGCTCGGGCGCGGCGATCTCGAGGTCAGCGTGACCCCCCGCTCCGAGAAGGACACGCTCGGCAAGAGCTTCGTGACCATGAAGCAGAGCTTGGCGCGGCTCGTGAAGGACTCGAGCGTCTTGATCCAGGGCGCTCGCGCGGGCGATCTCGCGCGGCGCGCCGACGTTACCGGTCTTTCGGGAGCATTCAAGGAGATGCTCGAAGGCCAGAACGCGTTGCTCGCCGCCGTGGGCGCGCCGCTCGCCGAGGCCAAGGCCGTGCTCACTCGCGTCGAAGGCCGCGACCTGACGGCCCGCATGAGCGGGGACTACGCGGGCGACTTCGCCATCATCAAGGGCTCCCTCAATAGCGCCCTCGAGACGCTCGAGCACGCCCTGAGCGAGGTGGCGAGCGTGGCCGAC
>DASUGE010000299.1:0-10221 GCA_036274215.1 Polyangiaceae bacterium
GAGCCAGGCGTCGCGTGACGGCAAGGTGACGCCCTCGACCGCCTGTCCCTCGGAGTCGGTCAGCGCGCGCTCGGCCAACCGCGTGATGTCCGCGCAGGTGTGCCCGGCTTGCACCGCCGCGCTGGCGAACGCCACGCCGAGTAACACCTCTTCACGCCGCTCCCCGCCGAGCTCGCCGAGCGCGAGAGCGAGCTCCCGATCGAAAGCGGAGAGCACGCCGGACGCGACCAAGCGCTCGAGCGCCGGGGCCTCGATAGGCTCGTGTCGCACGGCGGGGAGCTCGGTCACGCGGCACCTCCGTCGAGCAACGCCGACAGTGCGTCGAGTCGCGCGCGTGGCGGCTTCTCGAAGAAGATCCCCGTTTTTTGGCCCGGACACAGGCCCTTGATGAACAGGTAAAAGACGCCGCCGAAAGCGGACTCGTAGTCGTAGCGGGGCTCCACGCGGCGGAGGAAGCGGTCCACCGCGAGCGTGTAGAGGTGGTACTGGAGGTAGTAGTGGGAATCCGCCATCGCGCGCTGCATGCGCGCTTGGTCGTAGTCGCCGAGCCGATCGCCGAGGTGGTTCGTCTTGTAGTCGACGACGTACCAGCGCCCTTCGTGGAAGAAGACGAGATCGATGTAGCCTTTGAGGTAGCCGTAGAGCGAGGTGAAGCGCAGCCGCTCGATGCGCTCGGCGTACGAGGCCGGCACGGCGGCGCTCGGGTGGCCGGCGAACACGGCCGCCAAACGTCGCACGTTCAGCTCGGCTCGGGCGCTCCCGGCCGCGACGGGTACTCTGAATTCGAGCTCGTTGAAGCGCCGCTCGCGCTCGATGTCCGCGAGGCGAAGCCCGCTCGCGTCGAGGGTCGTCTCGAGCGAGTCGCGCACGGCGTTCATCGCCTGACCGAGCAAGAGGTCGTGGGACGCACCCTGGAATTCCCGCGAAAATCCGTGCTTTTCGAATTTCTCGGTCACCACCTCGAGCCAATCGGCCGGTTCGCTCGCGGCGAAGTCGATGTCCTCGAAGATCTCGTGGAAGAAATTGCCGGCGCGCGAGCCGCGCGGAAAGTCCCCGAGGACGATGGGGGTGCCGGCGGACACGTTCGGCGTCGGAGCGGAGACGTCCGGCGTCGCCCCAGCGACGCTCGTCTCCTCTCCGGCGGCGGGCACCGGGGCGTCGTCGCCGTGTGCGACGGCGTCGTCCTGCGCCTTCTCGTCGTGATCGCGCGAAACCGCGTCGTCGTCCGACGCGGCGTGCACGAGCGCTTCGTGCGCACCGCGCGTGAGCCCCGAGAAGCTCTCCGTCCGAGCAAAGCCACGAATCGAGCGCTCCACCTCGCGCGCGACGAGCAGCTTGGGGTCACCAGTCGGGCGCGGGAGCGCCGGTGCGTCGTGGCGCCACGGAATGCGACGGAAGGCGATACTCCCGCCGGAGCCTTCGGCCCACCCCTCGAGCACGCTCGCGAGCTCCGCATCCGTCAGCTTGTCGAGCCGCGTCGCCGTGAGCGCGTCGTTCCAGAGGATCGCGGGATCCGGGTGCAAAATGAAGCTCATCGCCGCGATTCCGAAGCGATTCACGCCCCCCCAGAGCAGGCTCAGCCGGTGCTTGGCGCGGGTGAGTGCCACGTACGCGAGCCGGATCTCGTCGGCGATACGTTCGCGCTCGGCCGCGCGCGTGTGCTCGGCGCGGCGGTCCTTGTCGAGGTCGATGTCGAGAAAAGCCTTGCCATGCTCGTCGTGGAAGATCTCGGGCTTCGGCGCGCCACGCCACGGCCCCGAGGACCAGAGGAACGGGCAATACACGATCGGGAACTCGAGACCCTTGGACTTGTGAACCGTGAGGATCTTGACGGCGTTCGTGTCGCTCTCGAGGCGGATCTCGGTGTGCTCGCCGCGGTTCGAATCGTCACGCTGCTGCTCCCGCAGCCACTCGAGGAGAGCAGCGGGCCCGAGCTGCCGCTCCTGGAGCGCCCGCTCGAGGAGCTCGGCCAGGTGCAGCGCATTCGTGAGGCGGCGCTCACCGCCCTGCTGCGACAGCAGGCGGTCCGGCACGGACAGCTCGCGCAGGATCTCGCGAAACATGCGCAAAAACCCGCGTTCCACCCAGAGCGCGCTCCAACGTCCGAAGCGCTCGAGCCACTCCTCGAGCAGCTCGGGGTGGCGATCGAGATCGTCGATCCATTCGCCGCTCTTGCCGATGATGGTCGTGGAGAGCGCGACCTTGCGCGCGGAGCTACTCCCGGGGTCGAGCACGCCGCGCAGGAGGTGCTCGAGATCGACGGCCTCCTCCGACGTCCAAACGCTCTTGTCGCTGACGACGACCGAGTGGACACCTCGCGCCCGGAGCGCGTCCTGCACGAGGAAGCACTGCTTGTTGTCGCGCGTGAGCACGGCGATGTCGCCGGCGACCACCGCTTTCCCGTCGATGGTCGCGCCCTCGGCCAAGAGCCGTGCAATCTCGGCCGCAACGAAGCGCGGCACTCGCTGGGTCGCCACGCCCTTCGTGACGCTCTTCTGGGAGCCCTCGCGCTCGAACAGCATCAGCTCGACGGAAGCGCTGCCGGAGGCGCTCGGCGCGTGGAAAAGGTTCCTTGCTCCGGGGCGCGGCACGACGACCGTGGGCTCGATTTGCTTGAAAACGAAGGCCTCCGCGGCGCCGAAGAAGCGATTCACGGCCGCGACGAGCCCCGGGTCGGAGCGCCAGTTGACGCCCATGGTCACTCGCCGCGCGCCGGCCGCCGCCGCAAGGTAGGTGAACACGTCGGCGCCGCGGAAACCGTAAATTGCTTGCTTCGGATCGCCGATGAGCAAGAGCGGCACGGCACCCGCCACGAAGATCCGCTCGACGATCTCCCATTGCACCGGATCGGTGTCTTGAAACTCGTCGACGAGAGCCGCGCGGAACCGCTCGCGCAGAACGGCCGTCAGAGCGTCGCTGCCTTCGCCGCGTAGCGCTCTCACGACTCGCTCGAGCAAGTCGTCGAATCCGAAGATGCCCTGCCGCTCCTTGCGGGCGTCGAGCTCCGTGCTCGCGTAGCGGAGGAAATCGGTCTCGAACCGGAGGAGCGCACCCGCTTTCGCGTCGGTGCTCTCGAGCTCGGTCGAATCGGGCACGAGCGGCGCCTCGGGGAAGCGGCGCCGTTCGCGAAGCAGCCCACGCAGGCGCTCGAGCGGATTATCGGGCAAAAGCTCGATGACGTCCGGCCAGTCCGCCACGTAGGCGTGCCAGAAGTCGTAGACGATGTCCTCGTCGAGCTCCTCGAGGTCCTTGACGAGCTCGGCGCCGTAGCGCGCGCCGGTCCGCATGGCGTGCTCCTGAAGCACGCGCAGACAGAACCCGTGGATCGTCGTGATCGATGCCTCGTCGAGACCCGCGATGGCGCGCTTCAGTCGGTCGAGCCCCGCGGGCGTCGAGTGCCGCTCGCAAATCCGCACGAGCTCCGGATCCGTCGCGGCAAGATCGCCGTGACTCCCGGACACGATCTCGAGCGCGCGATGCAGCTGGCGACGAACTCGGACGCGCAGCTCCGCCGTCGCCGCCTCCGTGAACGTCATCACCAAAATTTGCGACGGTTCGAGGCCCTGCTCGAGCACGAGCCGCACCACGAGCAGCGTGATCGCGTGGGTCTTCCCCGTGCCGGCGCTCGCCTCGACGAGCAGCGTCCCCGCGAGGTCGATCGCCGCCACTTCGAACGGCAAAGCCGCGCTCGCCATCAGCACTCCTCCTCGATGCGGGCGAGAATGGGGCCGAACACCAGGCAGGCGAGCCGGTGGAACTCCGTGGTTTCGAGCGCGCTTTCCTCCGTGTCGTAGCGCTCGTCGAACGGCGGGCGACGGCGGTCGAACGCGAGGGGAGCGTGCGCGTCGCGCGTCGATTCGGCGCTGTCCTTGCCGTCGTACTCGAGCCGCGCGGAAGCCAGCGCCTCGATCGGCGTCTTGGGACCGCTCCGCGCGGAGACCTTCGCGAGCGCACAGGCGTACGCATGGCTCGTGAGGGGCAAGAACCGAAGCGGGCGCATCTGACCCTCGAGGAAGCCCTCGACCAGGGGCTCGAGGTAGGCGCGCGCTTCAGCGGCTTCGAGCGGCCGGAAGGTCTCGACGCGCGGGGGCTTGTCTTTCACCTGCGTCACGAGCGCGCTCGGCTCGAGGTGGCCTGCGGCGCAGTGCGCGAGATGGCGGATCCACAGCGTCAACGTATAACGGGGCGAGCTCTGCGAGAACGTGTGCTCGACGCGGCCCCCGGGAAAACGGCCGTCGAGCGTGCCCGCGAGCACCAGGCCCGAGGCGAGCGGGAGCGCGAGCTCGAGGGCCTCGCGCTCTACACCGCCACGACGTGCTTCGGTCGTTCGCGCGATAGCGTCGGCTTTCGTGCGGTAATCCTCGAGCACCCTGCGTCCCCAGTCACCGAGAGGCAGCTCTCCTCGCCCGCGCAGCAGGCGCTCGGACTCGGCGGGAGCGATCCCGTCGAGGCAGTGCGCAATCAGCGGGTTGCCGATTTTCCAGCGATCGAGGGCGTCGATGTCGAGCGGCTCGCGCGCACCGAGCTCCACGCGTTCCTTCTTCAAATAGATGCCGAGCCGGCGATTCAAGAGGTACGCCGGGGGCGACTTCCAGAAACGCAGCAGGTCCTCGAGCGCGAGCTCCTTCCCCCGCTCGAGGGGCTCGAGGCGCTCGATGAAGCCGCGCGGCCTCGCCTCGAGCGCCACGAGGCCACGCGCGCCCCCTTCGTACTCCTTCGCGTAGCTGAAAAGCCGGGGATCTTTGCCGTCGAAGTACGCGGGGCTGAAGCTTTGCAGGTGGTGCTCGACGACGAGCTTTTTGCGCCGCGCGCGTGACGTCTCGCTCCCGACCGGTCCCGCCAAGGCGTCGAGCAGCTCCGCCAGGCACACCGACGGCGAAAGCTCGCGATCGTCGCGCACGCTCCGGCCCGTGTAGAGCACGATGAGCTTCTCGCGAGCAGCGCACAGCGTTTCGAGGAAGAGGTAGCGATCGTCGTCGCGCGGAGAACGGTCGCCCTCGGAGCGGGGCGTGCGGCCGTTGCGCACGAGGTCGAACTCGACCGGGCGCGGCGAGCGTGGAAACGCGTCGTCGTTCATGCCGAGCACGGCGATCACGCGGAAGGGAATGCTGCGCATCGGCACCATGGCCGAGAACGTCACGCCCCCCGCCAAGAAGCCGCGCTCGGGCGAGAGCCCATCGACCCGCCGCTCGATGAGCTCACGCAGCACGGCGATGTCGAGCTCCCCTTCGAAACCGGCGCTCGCCGCCGCCTCGCCCGTGCTCTCGACGGCGCGACGGATCCCGGCAATTTGCCGCTCCGTCTCGGGATCGTCGGGGAACAACGTCGCGAGCAAGCTCGTCACGGCGAGGGACCACTCGGCGAGCGGACGCGGCCGCTCGAGCGCTTCGAGCCAGCCGAACAGCGCGCGCACGAAGCCGGCGAGCGCGCCGAGCAGCACCGCGTCGTTGCCCTCGACCTCGTCGTAGCCGGCAAGCCCGCCGAACGTGCGCCGTTCGTCGCTCGGAAACGCGTAGCCGAGCAACAGTCGCTCTAGCCCGAAGCGCCACGTGTTCGCGCCGCCCGCCGCCGGCAGTCCCATCGCCTCGCGATGTGCGGCGTCCCTGCCCCAGCGCACGCCCGCCGCCGCGACCCATTCCTTGATCGTGTCGGCGCCGCCTGCGTCGATGCCGACGCGGCGCCGAACGGGCTCGAGCATCAGTAGATCGAGCACCTCGGCCGCCGTCACCCGTCCGCGCACCATCCCGAGCACCCGCAGGAACGCGTCGGTGAGCGCTGATTCGCGCCGGCTGCCGCGATCGGAGACGTGAAACGGGATGTAGCGCGCGTCGCCCGGCTCCCGCCGAAAGACAGCCTCGACCAGCGGCGCGTACGTTTCGAGCTCCGACACCAGCACGAGCACGTCCTCGGGCGGCACCGGGTCGTCGGCGCGCGTCATCAACGACAGCAGCTGATCGTGGAGGACCTCGACCTCGCGCGTCGGCCCGTGGCACGCGTGGACGACGATCGATTCGTCGCCGGGCGCGAGCGGATGCGCGGAGAGCGGCGGCGCATCGGGGTCGAACAGGCTCGCCTGCAGCGCCCGCAGCAGCGTCGCCGGCGTCCCCCCGTTACTCGACGGCGTCGGGTGCTCGAAATGGTCATGCCGCACGGCTTCGACCCGCTGCTCCGCGAGCGTCGCTGCGAGGATCGAATCGAGCTCGACGCCCACCTTGCCGAGCCCGGCGAGCAACGGGCGCTTCGCGTCCGGACGCGCTTCCGGCTCGAGCACGGGTGACGGCGCGAACAGGTACAGGTGCACGTCGCTGTGGGCGGCGAGCGCCACCAAGATGCGCACGAAAAGCGGCGGCAACGTCGACACGCCGAGCACCGAGATGCGCTCGGGTAGCCCGAACGGGCGCCCCTCACCGAGCCGCGCGAGCAGCGTCGGCTCGAGCTCGCCGACGTGGCGCGCGCGGAGGCGCTCCGACACCTTGCGAAGCAGCAACGCCTGGAAGCGATCCTCGGGACCGACGCTCACGGTCCCGCCGCCCTCCCACGCGCGCACCCATTCGGGCCGATACGTGAGGTACTGATCGAACACGGTCGCTAGCCGCGCGCAAAGCTCCCCGAGGCGCACGCCGTGCGGATCGTCCTTCACGTAGCGGGCAAGCTCGACGAAATCGCGGTCCGCGAGCATGCCCGGCAGCGCGGCACGGATCCCCCACTCGAGCAGCTCCTCCGACAACGGCTCGACGCCGAGCACCTGCTGGCCGAGCACACGGCGCGCCACGTCGTCGACGAGGCCACGCGGGTACACGATCGGCGTCGCCCACACGCCGAGCCGCTTCGAGAGCTCCATCGACAGCCACACCTTCATGCCGTGGCCCGGTACGACGACGGCCTCGGGATGGAACGCCCCACCTCGCGGTGTTTCGAGCTCCGCCGCGAGCGCCGTCACCAGGCGTTCGACACGGTTCGTTCGATGGACGTGAAACGTCATGTCGCGTGACGGCAGTGTCTTTTCGGACGCTGCCCGCCCCGAACGTACGCATGCCTTGCGCGGCCGCGCAAACCCACTAAAGTGCGGCCTTTCCGCGTGGCCTCAAAGAAGAAACCGAAGCCCCGAGCAGCACCCCTGGTCGGTGTGATCATGGGGTCGAAGAGCGACTGGGAGACACTTCGCCACGCTTCCGAGACGCTCGAAGAGCTCGGCGTCCCGCACGAGGTGAGCGTCGTCTCCGCCCACCGCACCCCCGATCTCATGTTCGAATACGCGAGCAGCGCCCAGAGTCGCGGCCTCGAGGTGATCGTCGCGGGCGCCGGTGGCGCGGCGCACCTGCCGGGCATGGTCGCCGCCAAGACGTGGGTCCCCGTGCTGGGCGTCCCCGTCGAGAGCCAGGCGTTGCGCGGGATGGACTCGCTGCTCTCCATCGTGCAGATGCCGGCCGGCGTCCCCGTGGGCACGCTCGCGATCGGCCGCGCGGGTGCGATCAACGCGGCGCTGCTCGCGGCCGCCATCGTGGCGCGCGGGCGCCCGGACGTCGCGGCCTCGCTCGAGCGCTATCGCGCGGAGCGTATGCAAAGTGTCCTCGAAGAACGAAGCCCCGGAAGCTGACCCCAAGGCGCCGCTCGTCGGCGTGCTCGGTGCCGGACAGCTCGGCCGCATGCTCGCGCTGGCGGGGCACAATCTCGGCCTCCGCTTTCTGTTCGTCGACCCCGCGGAGGATCCGCCGGCAGCCTGCCTCGGCGAGCACCTCCGGCTCGATTATTCGTCGCCCGCGGCGCTCGCCCGGCTTTCCGCCTGCGACGTGGTCACCTACGAGTTCGAGAACGTGCCGGTGCCGCCGGTCGAGCAGCTCGCCGGCCTCACGCAGGTCTTTCCCCCGGTGCCCGCGCTCGCCGTCGCGCAAGACCGCCTCTACGAGAAGACCTGCTTCCAGGAGCTCGGCATCCCGACACCGCCGTTCTTCAACGTCGAGAGCGAAGCGGATTTGCAGGCGGCGCTCGCCGCGGTCGGCTTCCCCGCCGTGCTGAAGACTCGACGCCTCGGCTACGACGGCCGCGGCCAGGCCGTGCTGCGCACCGAGACCGAAGCCGCGCGTGCCTACGCGGAGCTCGGCGCCGCGCCGCTCTTGCTCGAGGGTTTCGTCCCCTTCGAGCGTGAGCTCAGCCTGATCGGCGTGCGCGGTCGCGACGGAGCGACGCGCTTCTACCCGCTCCTCGAGAACCACCACGAGGGCGGCATCCTGCGCCTGACGCTCGCCCCGGCCCCCGATATCGGCCCCGACCGACAGCGCACGGCCGAGGGTTACATGACGGCGCTCTTCGATCGCACGGGCTACGTGGGCGTGCTCACGCTCGAGCTCTTCCAAGCCGGCGGCCGTCTCGTCGCCAACGAGATCGCACCCCGCGTCCACAACTCGGGTCACCTCACGATCGAAGCCGCGCGCACGAGCCAATTCGAGCAACACTTGCGCGCCATCCTGGGTTTGCCGCTCGGGTCGAGCGAGCTCGTGAGCCCGTCCGCAATGCTCAACGCCATCGGTTGCCTGCCGGACGCCGGGGCCGTGCTCGGCGTCCCCGACACGCACCTTCACGCTTACGGCAAGGCCCCGCGCAGCGGTCGCAAAGTCGGTCACGTCACGGTCCGCGCGCCGGATTGGGCGACGCTCGCGGAGCGCCTATCCACCCTCAAGCCCATGATATGGTCGCCGCCATGAAGAAGAGGCTCTCGCTCGCGCTCGGAGGAGCTCTCGCGTTTTCGTCGTCCGCCGCGTTCGCACAAGCCGTGCAAGCGCAAGGAACGGCCGGCTTCCCGCCGGCGGGCCCGCAGTACCAGCCTGCCCCCGCCTACTACCCGCCCCCGAAAACCATCGAGAACATCGGCCGCACCGGCCAGTTCATCTTCGGCGTCGAGCGCATCACGGGACTCTTCCTCGATCGCCAGACGATCACGTACCGAAACCCGGCGACGGGCGCGAAGGAAGACTTCAAGTACAACGCGACCTCGTTCGGCTTGCTCGGCGTGGACAGCAACAGCCCCGCCGCGCTGCCGCGCTTCGCGCTCGACTACGTCGCGTACCAAGGCATCACCGTCGGTGCCTCCGTCGTGATCTCGACGCGCGATCTCACGTCGAGCGGCGACAAGACGGCGCAGACGCCCGTCGCGCCGCCCTCGGCCAGCCCCGACGGCCTCACGCTCCTCGGCGGCGTTCGCGTCGGCTACGCGTACGCGTTCGACTCGACATGGGGCATCTGGGGGCGCGCGGGCCTCTCCTACACCTCGAGCTCGGCGGAGTCGGCGTTCGTGGATCCGACGACGGGCGTGGTCTACGGCCCGTTCCTCCGGAAAAGCCACTTCACCGACGTGAACCTCGAGCTGCTCGCGACGATGTCGCCGATCGAGCACATCGTTCTGACGGGCGGTCCCTACGTCGACATCGGGGCCGAAGGCGGGTACTCGGTTTCCCAAGCCGGGCGCGAAATCGACACGCGCGATGCCCACCTCACCTCGTTTGGTATTTTGATCAACGCGGCGGGTTACTACTAAACTATAATCGTTTAGTTTCCAGCACTTACGCTGGCTTTCAGGGCTCGGGCGGCGCGCCCAAAGTCTTGACCCGTCGGGCGCGGCGGGTGTAGGTATAGGGCCCACATGCGAACCCTGCGCAAGCTCCTCGAGCGCCTCCGGTTGCCGCTTCCGGTTTTGGCCTGACCCCTCAGGGATGCCGGGCGCCGTGACTGGCGACCGCGACCAACCTGACGGCTCCTGGGGGCTCTGCGCGCGTTGCCGCCACGTTCGCGTGGTGAAGTCAGCGCGCGGTTCAACTTTCCTTCTGTGCGGTCGCTCCGTCGCCGAACCAACGGAGTACGCGAAATACCCTCGCTTACCCGTCCTCCGGTGTCGCGGTCACGAGCCGCCGAATCACTCCAAAATCTAGCGCGTTGGGGAGGCGCCGCCGAGCTTGCTGCGACGGAGGGAAGCGGAGTGTGACAGCCCATGGGCGAGGCAAAAACGCCATGCAGTCTAAAACCGCTCGGCGCTTGAGGGTTACCCGAATTCTTCCGCGTTGCTCAGCATGAGCCAATTGACGCGGAACTCGATAGAAGGGACCGTCACGACGATGTATAAAAGGGGGGTGCGGCGACCGCGCCGCGCCCCAGCGCTTTAGGGAAGGGTCATGACCGGATTGGGGACCGTCGCCGTCATTTTGTTGCTGGGACTCGCGGCTGGGTTCG
>DASUGE010000300.1:0-4842 GCA_036274215.1 Polyangiaceae bacterium
GCAGATCCTTCGCGTCGACGACGAGCGCTTCGAGCGCCCCGAACACGAACGCGATGGCACGCAGAGCCCGCTCTTTTAGCGCGGCATCCGCCTGTCCGACGCCGAGCGTGCCGATCGGGTGGGCGAGCGCGTTCATGAGGCTCGTCACCGTGAGCGCGCGCGGCGTCTCGAGCATGAGGTCGGCGTCGTAGATGACGCGCAGCGGGCGCACGCGCGGATCGCGCCCGGTCGTCTTCTTGCCGTCCTTGGTCGTGCCGTACAGCGTCGTCTGCTCGGAGCCCGCGTAGGTCGTCGGGATGGCGATGAACGGCAGCTCGTGGGTGAGGCGGAGCGCCTTGCCGAGCCCGACCGTCGAGCCGCCGCCGAGCGTCACGAGGACGTCGGCGCCGCTCGTCTCGAGCGCGCGGGTCGCCTCCGCGACGACCTCTTCCGGCACATGGCGGCGTGCTCCCGTGAAGAGCGCGACCTCGATGGGCGCGAGCAGCGCCTTCACGCGCTCGGCATGGCGCGCGCTCGGTCCCGTGACGAGCAGCACCTTCTTGCCGCCGAGCTCGCGGACGATTTCGGGCAGTGCGTCGAGTCCTCGCTCAGCGGATGCAGCTCGGTCGTCCATGGCGCGCTCGAGCCTAGCTTAAGCCGCGGCGAGGCCGAGCAGCTGCCGCGCTTCGGCGGGCGTCGCCACGCTGCGGCCGTACTCACCGGCGAGCGCGGCAACCCGCGCCACGAGCTCCGCGTTGCTCTTCGCGAGCCGGTCACCGTCGAGCTTCACGTTGTCCTCGAGCCCGGTGCGCGCGTGGCCGCCGAGCTCGAGCGACCAGCGGTTGACCGTGAGTTGCTGTCGACCGATGCCCGCGGCCGTCCAGGTGGCGCCCGGCAGCACGCTCCCGAGCTCGCGCACCAAGAACTCGATGAGCTCGCGCCGCGCCGGCAGCGCATTCTTGAGACCCATCACGAACTGCACGTGCAGCGGGGCGCGTAGAAGCCCCGCCTTCACGAGCTCGGCGGCGTTGTACAGCATCGCCACGTCGAAAATCTCGATCTCCGGCTTGATGCCGTGCTCGAGCATGCTCTTGGCGAGCGCTTCTACGAAGTCCGGCGGGTTCTCGTAGACCGAGCTCGGAAAGTTGACGGAGCCGGTCGCGAGCGACGCCATGTCCGGCTTCAAGTAGAGCATCGCGCCGCGCTTCTCGAGCTCGCGGCCGCGGCCGCCCGTCGAGAACTGGACGATCATGCCCGGGCAGTGGCGCCGCACGCCCTCCTGCACGCGAGCGAAGCGCGCCGGATCCGACGACGGCGCGCCGGCATCGTCACGCACGTGAATGTGGACGAGCGCGGCGCCGGCCTCGAACGCTTCGTGCGCCGACTCGATCTGCTCGTCGGGCGTGATGGGCACCGCGGGGTTGTGCGCCTTCTGCGGAAGCGAGCCGGTGATCGCGACGCTGATGACACAAGGTGGCATCACGTGCCGAGCTTGCCACGTCCCCGGGTCGCTGGCTTCGGTTCGTCGCGAAGGCGCGGGACTTGCAATCGCCCGTGGATGCCTTATGTCCGGGAGCCCGGAGGACTCAAGTCATGGCTGCCTGCTTCACGACCTGGACGGTACTGCCGCACGAGCCGATCCAAAAGCTTTCGGAGAACCTCTGGTGTGTTCAAGGCGTGCTGCCGGACGGCAAGACCACCCGCAAGATGACGGTCGTGAAGGCGCAAGACGGCTCGCTGTTCTTCCACAACGCGATCGCCTTGAAGGAGCCGGAGATGCAGGAGCTCGAGGCGTTCGGGCGACCCGCGTACATCGTCGTGCCGGGCGCGTTTCATCGTCAGGACGCGCGCATCTGGAAGGACCGCTACCCGGCCGCGAAGGTCGTCGCTCCGCGCGGCGCGGCGAAGAAGGTGAGCGCCATCGTCCCCGTCGAGCTCACCTACGCCGAAGCGCCGAGCGACGACACCGTCAAGCTGTCGCATTTCGACGGCTGCAAGGAGAAGGAGGGCGTCGTCGAGGTGCGCTCCCAAGACGGCACGACCCTCGTCATCAACGATGTCGTCTGCAACATGCCGAAGATGGGCGGCCTCTGGGGTTACATGCTGGGTCCCACCGGTCAGCCGAGCGTGCCGCGCTTCACGCGCTGGTTCGTCGCGCAGAGCGGCAGCGCCCTCGGCGAGCACGTCGAGCGACTCTCCCGCACCCCGAACCTCAAGCGCCTCATCCTCTCGCACGGCGACAACGTCGAGACGGACGCCGCGGGCGCGCTCACGACGGCGCGCGCGACGGCCTGAGCGGAAGAAACGCTCGGCGAGCTACGGGTTTCGGCCCAGCGTCTTCAGGAACTTGGCGCTGTCCTTCGGCGTCCGCTTCTGCGTCGCGTAATCGACGTGCACGACGCCATAGCGGAGCGTGTAGCCCTCCGACCACTCGAAGTTATCCAGCAGCGACCAGGCGAAATACGCCTCCACCGGGACGCCTTCCTGGCGCGCGCGCCGCACCTCGGCGAGGTGCGCCTCGAGGAACTGAACGCGGCCCGCGTCGTGGATGCTGCCGTCGGGCTCCACCGTGTCGGCGAAGGCGGCGCCGTTCTCCGTGATCACGAGGCGCTGGGCGCCGTACTCGCGGTAGAGCCGCGTGACGAGCTCGTACAGGCCCGGCGCGTAGATCTCGCGATCGGCGGTGCGCGGGTGCCCGGTGTCGCGGACGCGCTGCAACGCGAGCGGCGGCTGCGCCGGATCGTGCGAGACGACCGCGCGCTCGTAGTAGTTCACGCCGATCACCTCGAAGGGCGCCGCGATCGTCGCAAGATCCGCTTCCGAGACGGCGGGCATGTCGGCGCCGTAGAGCTCGACCATGTCGCCCGGGTAGCCGCGACCGAGCGCCGGCTCCAAAAACCAGCGGTTGAAATGGCCGTCGAGGCGTCGCGCCGCCGCGGCATCCTCCGGGCTCTTCGTCGCGGGATGCGCGGGCATGAAGTTGAGGGCGAGGCCGATCGGCGAGCGGGTCCGCGTCCGGAGCGCCGTCGCGGCGAGGCCGTGCGACAAGAGCAGGTGATGGGCGCATAGGAGCGCTTCGCTGAAGCTCTTGTGACCAGGGGCGAAGAGGCCGGTATGGTAACCGAGGAACGCCTGGCACCACGGCTCGTTGTGCGTCAAGTAGAGCGAGACGCGATCACCGAGACGCGCGGCGCACGCGTCGGCGTAGTCGGCAAACGCGAGCGCCGTGTCACGCGCGAGCCATCCGCCCGCGAGCGCCGCCGGCAGATCCCAGTGGTAGAGCGTCGCGCACGGCTTGATGCCGCGCTGGAGCAGGCCGTCGACGAGGCGCTCGTAGAAATCGAGCCCCTTCGCGTTCACGGCGCCGCGCCCGTTCGGGATCACGCGCGGCCACGCGATGCTGAAGCGGTAGCTGTCGACGCCGAGCCAAACCAGAAGGTCGAGGTCCTCCTCGAGCCGGTGGTAGTGGTCACAAGCGATGTCGCCGTTGCTGCCGTCCTTGGTGGTGCCCGGGCGATGCGCGAACTCGTCCCAGATGCTCGGTGAGCGCCCGTCCTCCGCGACGGCGCCCTCGATCTGGTAAGACGACGTAGCGACGCCGATCTGGAACCCCGCCCCAAAGGCCCTGCGCGAGAGAGGAGACATGCTCAAGAGTACGCGCGTACCACGGCGCGCCACGGTCTGTCTCTTGGGTACGGCGCTCGGCCTGTTCCGTGCGTCGCCCGCGCATGCCGCCCCGGGCACTCGAGCGCCGCCCGCGGCCCAAGAAGGTACCTCCTTGGTCGCGGATTGGAGCTCGGGGCGCGACCTCCTCGCGAGCGCGCCGTTCGTGGCGCTACTCGACGGCTCGTGGTCGGTCGTGACGGAGCTCGACACGTTGCTCACGAGCCGCCGTTGGGACGCCCCGTACCCGCAAGGGCTCGTCGCGCAGGTCGTGACCCGCACGCTCTACGGCACCAGCTGGACGAGCATGATCGTCCTCGAAACGTTTGCGGCGTCGCTCGCGAGCGGCGGCCGCTTCGACTGGCTCGCCGAGGCGCACTACCGCACCGAATGGCTGTTCGGCGTGACGGCGCCCGTCTGCCCGAGCCCCGGCGCCTACGGCGGGTGCGGGGCGGGCGTCGGCAGCTTCGGAGGACTCGAGGTTCGACTGCGCGGCAGCCCCTTCTGGTGGACGGTGACCGGCGGCTGGCTCGAGCAGCGCATCGCGAACGACTCCCAGAAGACGCTCGAGGAATCGCTCTGGATCCTCACCCCGCTCGCCCTGGCGTACGGCATCGACACGCGCTCGGGCCCCGTCACCCTCGCCGCGCGCTTCGGCGCAGGCGCGTACTTCGGCATGCATTCGGCCCACGTTCACCCGACCGAGCTCGGCGCCGAAACGCTGCACGTCTCCTGGCACGAGCTTTACCCACTCGACGCCGGCGTGGGTCCCGGTGCGCGCGCCGAGCTCGCGCTTTCCGTCGCGGGGAGCGTGCGGGTCTCGGGCAGCGCCGTTCTCGCGCCTCTCGTTGCGGGTAACCGGCGCACGCGCTCCTATCCCGAGCTCGCGCCGCTGCCGGCGGAACACCGCGGCATTCCAACCTGGCGCGCGCTCACGCTCGGGCTCGACGTGACTCCGCGCGGCTCACCGCTACGCTTCGGCGCCGCCGCATTCCTCGCCGAGCTCTCCACGCAGCCCATCGGCGAGCTGGGGCATGCCGGCTTCATGTTCCGCTTCGACTTCCCGCTGCGTCTCGAGCCCACCCGTTGAGCGAGCGCGCGACGGCGCGCATGTCGCGTGATGTGCGACAGCGTGCGTTCCGGGTGACGCTTGCGCGCGGAACCACGCGAGCGGAGCGAGCCCGCCGAAGGCGGCGGGGG
>DASUGE010000301.1:0-8097 GCA_036274215.1 Polyangiaceae bacterium
AGTTGCGGTCGACGCTCACGCCCACGCCTTCGATGTGCATGGCACCCGCGTGGAACGTGACCCTGAGTTGATTCATCTGCGACGCGAGCCAGCTCGCGAGCATGGGCTCGAGCGGGGCGGCGGGCTGGAACTCGGTCAGGACCCAGCCCCCTTCGAGGCGCGCCGACGCGTCGGCGACGGCGACTTGCGCCGTGTCGGAGGGCGCAACCGACGAGGAGGACGACGAGCACGCCGTGCCGAGGGCCGCGAGCACGAGCGCCCCCGGGAGGAGTCCGCTACGCATGGCCGAACGATATCATGCGCCGCTACGGCGCAAATCGAGGGTCAGCGGGTAGTCGGGGTTCGGGAGCGAAAGCAGCCGCTTGGGATCGACGCTGCCGTGCGCGTGCCCGAACGGCGCGAACAGGGCGCCCCGGCGTGACTCCGCTTCCATCGCGTTGACCGGGAAGGTGTCGTAGGAGCGCCCGCCCGGGTGGCTCACGAACAAGGTACACCCGCCGAGCGCCCGCTCCGTCCAGGAATCGACGAGCGAGAAGACGAGCGGCGCATGCACCGGGATCGTCGGGTGCAGCGCCGAAGGCAGGCGCCAGCCGCGAAAGCGTACGCCGGCCACGGATTCGCCCTGCGTCCCCGTCGAATGCAGCGGGACGAGCGCGCCGTTGCACGCAACGAGGTGGCGCCCCGGAACGGCGCCGCGCACGCGCACCTGCACGCGCTCGAGCGACGAATCGACGGAGCGCGCGGTTCCGCCCCCGGCGTCGGCCTCCTCCGGAAGCACGTGCCACGGCTCGAGCGCGCGCCGGAGCTCGAGCTCGACGCTCTGCTCCGCGATGCCGCCGACGAACGGGAAGCGGAACTCGAAGTGCGAGTCGAACCAGTGGCGCTCGAAGGCGTAGCCGCGCTCGCGCAGCTCCGCGAGCACGTCGCCGAGGTCCTGATTCACGAAGTGCGGCAGCATGAAGCGGTCGTGAAGCTGCGTGCCCCAGCGCGGGAGCTTCGCGCGGTACGGCTTCTGCCAGAAGCTCGCGAGCAGCGCGCGCACCAGCAGCTGCTCGACGATGCTCATGCGCGCGTGCGGCGGCATCTCGAGCGCGCGGAGCTCGAGCAAGCCGAGGCGCCCGGTGGGGCTGTCCGGCGAGTAGAGCTTGTCGATGCAGAATTCGGTGCGGTGCGTGTTGCCCGTCACGTCGGCGAGGAGCTGGCGGAACACGCGATCGGTGAGCCAGGGCGCGACGGGGCGCGCCCCGAGCTCGCGCACGACGGACATCGCGATCTCGAGCTCGTGCGTCGCTTCGTGGCGCGCCTCGTCGACGCGCGGTGCCTGGCTCGTCGGGCCGATGAAGAGCCCGGAGAAGAGATACGAGAGCGCCGGATGATCGTGCCAGAAGCCGATCAGGCTCGCGAGCAAATCGGGGCGGCGCAAGAACGGGCTGTCCTCCGGCGTGCTCGAGCCGAGCGTCACGTGGTTGCCGCCGCCCGTGCCGGTGTGGCGCCCGTCGAGCATGAACTTTTCGGTGCCGAGCCGCGCTTCGCGCGCTTCCTCGTAGAGCGCCGTCGTCACCGAGCTCAATTGCGCGAAGCTCGAGGAAGGGTGAACGTTCACTTCGATCACACCGGGGTCGGGCGTCACGGAGAAGCGCTCGAGGCGTGGATCGTGCGGTGGCGTGTAACCTTCGATGCGCACGCGCAGGTCGCAATCGGCGGCCGAGTCTTCGACCGCGGCAACGAGCTCGAGATAGTCCTCGAGCTCCGCGACGGGCGGCAGAAACACGTGCAGGATCCCGTCGCGCGGCTCCGCGCAGAGCGCCGTGCGCACGGTCTTCGCGTCCGATTCGCGCTGGTCGGGGCGCTTGCTCGCCGCTTGGCGTGGAGCTTCGCCCGGCTGCTGGCGCAATGGTCGCTCGACTCGCTGCGGCAGCGGACGCCGTTCGGCGAACGGATCCGGCGGGATCACGTACGGGTAGTCGAGCGGCGCGACCCACGGCAGCGAATCGACGGGCAAGCGGTAGCCCATCGGCGAATCGCCCGGCGTGAGGACCAGCTGCTCGCGCCGCAAGAGCCACGGTCCGGACTCCCAGCGCCCGCCGCCGACCGGACGAATCGGCAAGGTGTGGCCGATGACGGCCTTCAAGCCGCGCTCGAACACGCGGGCAATTCGCGCGCGCTCGAGCTCGTCCTCGACGCGGTTGTCGAGGACGGAGACGTTCACGGGCAGGCGCCGCTCGCGCAGCATGTAGTAGTAGATGTCTTCGTAGCCGGGCAGGGCGTGCTTGCCGTCGACGTTCAGGCGCGCCGCAAGCTTCTTTAGGAACCGCCCGGCATCGTCGCTCGTGACGCCGTCGGATTGGCCGTCTTCCGCGCAGCGCTTGGGATCGACCCAGATGGGCTCGCCGTCTTTGCGCCAGTAGCAGCCGAGCGCCCAGCGCGGGAGCTGCTCGCCCGGGTACCACTTGCCCTGGCCGTAGTGGAGGAGCGGTCCCTTCGCGAAGCGCCGCGCCAAGCGACGAAACAGGACGCCCGCGAGCCGGCGCTTGTCGGGTCCGAGCGCGCCGAAGTTCCACTCGTGGCCGTCCATGTCGTCGATCGACACGAAGGTGGGCTCGCCGCCCATCGTGAGCCGCACGTCGCCGGCGGTGAGATCGCGATCGACGGCGGCGCCGAGTGCTTCGACGCGCCGCCAGTCTTCGTCTGAGTACGGCAGCGTCACGCGCGGTGTTTCGTGGATGCGCGTCACGCGCATCTCGTGAACGAGCTCGCTTTCGCACTCTTCGAGCGCGCCGGAGAGGGGTGCGGCGCTCGCGGGCTCGGGCGTGCAGGCGACGGGAATGTGGCCTTCGCCCGTCAGAAGCCCGCTCGTCGCGTCGAGGCCGATCCAGCCGGCGCCCGGCAAGTACACTTCCGCCCACGCGTGGAGATCGGTGAAGTCGTGGTCGGTGCCCGAAGGGCCGTCGAGAGACTTCTGATCGGGCTCGAGCTGGATCAGGTACCCGGAGGCGAAGCGCGCCGCGAGACCGAGCCGGCGCAGCACCTGCACGAGCAACCATGCCGAGTCACGGCACGAGCCGCTCCGGAGCTCGAGCGTCTGGTCCGGTGTCTGAACGCCCGGCTCGAGACGAATGACGTACTTCGTGCGCTCGTGGACGCGGCGATTCAGCTCGACCAAAAAGTCGATCGTGCGCCCCTTGAGCGGCAACGAAGCCGCGAGGTCGTCGACGAGCGGCCCCTTCTCGGTAATACGCAGGTAAGGGGCGAGCTCTTCCGCGAGCAACGGGTCGTAGCGGAAGGGCACCTTCTCCGCGTCCTGCTCGAGGAAGAAGTCGAACGGGTTGATGACGCGGAGCTCCGCCGTGAGCTCGACCTCGATGCTGAGGTGATCCGTCTTCTCCGGGAACACGAGCCGGGCGAGCCAGTTGCCGTGCGGGTCTTGCTGCCAGTTGAGGAAATGCTCACGCGGCGAGACGACGAGCGAGTAGCTCGGGACCCGGGTCCTCGCGTGCGGGGCGGGGCGGAGCCGCACGACTTGGGGGCCGAGGCTAACCCTCCGGTCATAGAGGTAGCGGGTGCGGTGTTGCAGGGCGACGCGAATAGTCACGGATAGGCGACTCTCCGATCCGTCGTAACCCTAGTGGTTTTGCCTGTGTTTCGGAGTCGTATCCTCGATTTTGGCGGTGCCACCGGAATCACTCCTGAGCAGGCATTCAGCACGAATTTGGCTCATAAAATGAGACTGGCACCCATGTACGGATCTGTGGGTAAATGCGGGCATTAAGGGAGTTCGGAAACATGCCGGCCCGCCAGTACACCCCCATGAGCGGAAGCCCCGTCCTCGCCGACGTGACGCGCGGTTCGGCCGCGCGCGCCATCGATCACGATAACGGGTACGACGACGCAGCCTCTCCCATTCGGCCGCTCGAGTTGAAGCCGAAGGTCGCTCCACGCGGCAAGACGACGGGCTCGTTCGCCGCGCCGATCCGCGACAGCTTCTTCGATCTCGCACAGCGTTATCAGTCATTGCGCGATGCAGCACGCAGCGCGACCCGCGCCAAGAAGAAGGATGCAGCGCCGCTCATGAACACCGCCATCCGCGAGCGACGCCTCACCGATCTTCCGCCGGCTCCCGAAGAGGAGAGCACCGAAGAGCGCGAGCTCCCGGAAGAGCCGACGCTCGTTCAGCCGCTCGCGCTCCGCCCCCCGGAGCCCGTTCCTCCCGCTTCGGAGAAGCGCCCCACGACGGTGCGCCCGCCGCCCCCGCCGGAGCCGCTGCCGCGCATGGTGATGCCGAGCACGATGCCGCCGCCCGTCGCGTTGCCGTCGAGCGTGCCGCCGCCGCCTGCCCCGCCGCCGAGCGTTTGGCGCCCGATGCTCGCCGCCGCTGCGCTGAGCGCGACGATCGGAGCGCTCGTTGCCGGTGGTTTCATGGCATTGCGCGGCCTCTCGAGCTCGCGTCCGGTCGCCACGACCGAGTCGATCACGGCGCCGCCGATCGCGACGCACGATGCCGCGTCGGCTGGACCCTGTCCGGTCGGCGCGGGCACCACGGCGGGCACGCCCGTCACGAGCGGGGCGACGCTCACGTCGACCACCGGTACCTACACGTCGAGCGGCAGCACGTCGCGCGGCTCTTCGTCGTCGTCGAGCGCGAGCTCGAGCAACGGCGCAGTTCCCCTGCTGGTCTCCGTCGACAACCTGCCGCTCGAGTCCGCGAACGGCAAGGTGATCGAGCCGCGCTCGTCGGTGCTGCCCGCGAATGCGTTCGCGCACGTGCCGCCGGTGACGATCAGCCGTCCCGACAAGCCGGCCCCCGCGCCCGTGGCTCAGGTCGCGCCGGCGCCGAAGGCCGTCGCGGTCGCCACGCCCAAGCAGACGGCCGCCGAGCGCCGGCGCGCCAAGCGCGAGGCTGCTGCGGCCGCCGCGCACGAGAGCCAGAAGGCGAGCGACGATGACGACGACGACGATTCGGAGAAGGCGGCCGCTGCGCCTCCTCCGCCGCCGGCTCCCACGAAGGGCCCGGATCGCGCCGCCATCGCCAAGGCGGTCGGGCGCGCCACCGCCGCCGCCACATCGTGTGATTCCGGTCCGCGCCAGGGGCGTGCCCTCATCACGTTTGCGCCCTCGGGCAACGTGCAGTCGGTCGCGCTCGTGGAGTCGTTCGGCGACAACGCCGTGAACGGCTGCGTGCTCCGCGCCCTCGGTCGGGCCCACGTCGCGCCGTTCGCGGGTGGCCCGATCGAGGTTCGCAAGGGTATCAGCTGGTAACCCGCTAAGCGGGTTGGGGGGGCGCAACCGGCGAAGCCGGTGCGGGGGGCGGCGACGCCCCCCAAGACAGAGCTAGAGCAGCGCTGCGGAGCAGCGCAGCGTGGCGAAGCCACGCTCACGGTCTGCGAAGCAGGCCGTGATCAGCTCTAGCCGCCGCGCTGCGGGCGGCCCATGCCGCGGTAGATGAGGCCGGCGTCGACCACGGCGCCCGGCACGATCACGTTGCGACCGTCGAACAGGTGACGCCCGCGCATGGCCGCCTTGATGCGCGGCAGATCGGGCGAGCGGTACTCGCTCCATTCGGTCGCGATCACGAGCGCGTCGGCGCCTTCGCACGCCGCGTATTCGTTCTCGACGAGCTTCACGCTGTCCATCACGCCGTAAGACGTGAGGCGCTCGCGCGCGGTGCCCATTGCTTCCGGATCCGTCGCCTGCACGCGCCCGCCGCGCTTCACGACCTCGCGAATGAGACGCAGGGCCGGCGCCTCGCGCACGTCGTCGGTGCGCGGCTTGAACGCGAGACCCCAGATGGCGATGACCTTGTCCTTGAGCCCGCCGAGGTCACCCTCCATGTGGCGCAAGAGGAACGTGACCGGCCCTTCGTTGGCCGTGACCGCGGCCCGCGCCACGGCGAGATCGACACCGAGCTCTTCGCCCGTGTGGACGAGCGCGCGGAGATCCTTCGGGAAGCAGCTGCCGCCGAAGCCGAGGCCCGGGTAGAGGAACTGCATGCCGATGCGCTCGTCGGAGCCGACGGCGAGGCGCACGTGCTCGGCATCGCCGCCCGCGACGTCACAGAGCCGTGCGATCTCGTTCATGAACGAGATCTTCGTGGCGAGCATGGCGTTCGCCGCGTACTTCACGATCTCGGCGCTCTTCGGGCTCATGCGGAGCAGGCGATTGCGCTGGCGGTTGAACGGCGCGTACAGGCGCGAGAGCGCTTCGAACGCCTTGTCGTCCTCCGTCCCGACGACGATGCGGTCCGGCTTCAGGAAGTCGTTGACGGCGTCGCCCTCTTTCAGAAATTCTGGGTTCGACACGACGCTGATGTGGTGCTTGGCGTGCTTGCGGACGACCTCGCGCACCTTCTCGTTCGTGCCGACGGGCACCGTGCTCTTGGTCACGAGCGCCAGATCGTGCTTGGCGGCCTTGGCGACCTGCTCGGCGACGGTGAGCACGTGGCTCAGGTCTGCGGAGCCGTCTTCCTGGGGCGGCGTGCCGACGGCGATGAAGACGACCTCACGCCCGTCGATCGCTTGCGCGAGATTCGACGTGAAGTCGAGGCGCGACGGCCAATTCTTCTTCACGAGGTCGGCCAGGTGCGGCTCGAAGAACGGCACCTCCCCGCGCCGGAGCTTCTCGAGCTTTTGCTCGTCCACGTCGACGCACGTGACGTGCGTTCCAGAGTCGGCGAAGCAGGCGCCGGCGACCAACCCCACGTAACCCGTACCAACGACAGCTATTTTCACGCGAACCGATCTACACCGGTCCCGGGTACCCGGCAAAGGGTCGTTCTTCAGTGGGTTCGGGCTCGCGCCGGCCCGCGCCGGTGGGATACTCGAAGGAAAATATGTCGAGGTTGGACCGCCGCACCCTCGGCGGGCTCGTGCTCGGGCTCGTCGCCCTAGGTCTCGGCTCGCTGGCTCTGGCGGGGGCGCGCTCGGGACGTTCGACACCGGCGGAAAGCGCACCCGCGGCCGCTCCAGCACCGCGCCCGGAGCCGCCCGTCCAGGCTTTGCCTCCGGCACCGAGCGCGTCGTCGCCCGCGGTCGCACCCGCCGCACCGCTCGTCATCGTCGCTGCCGGCGACGTGAACTTCGGACGCGAATGCGGACAAGCGATCCTGTCCGACCCTCGTTACGACCCGTTCCGTTACATGGCTCCGCTCTGGGGCGACGCGGATTTGCGTTTCGTGAACCTCGAGTCGCAGCTCAGCGATCAGCGTGGCGAGACGCAGTCACCCCGCAATCGCTTGGTCTTCACGGGTCCGCCGGGCGGCGCCGAGACGCTCGCACAAGCGGGCATCGCCGTGGTCTCGACGGCGAACAACCACGCGTGGGACTACGGCCGCGGCGCCTTCTTCGAGACGCTCGACAACCTCACACGCGCGAAGGTGCAGTACGCCGGCACGGGGCGCACGCTCGACCGCGCCTATGCCCCCGTCCTGCTCGAAGTGCGCGGGCGGCGCATTGCGGTGCTCGCCGTCACGCAGATTTGGAACACGGGCCCCATCGAGCAGCACGAAGGGAAAAACTACGTCGCGTGGGCGCGTCTGAGCCGGCTCCGCGGGGCGCTCGAAAAGGCGCGGCGCGAGGCGGATTTCGTGATCCTCTCGTATCACGGCGGCGTCGAGTACATCGACGCTCCCATCGACGCCACGCGCCGCTTTATCGACAGCGCCGTGAAGACGGGCTTGGTCGACGTGGTCATCGGGCATCATCCCCACGTGCCGCAAGGCGTCGGCTTCCGCTTCGGAAAGCCGGTGTTCTACAGCCTCGGTAACTTCGTCTTCGCCGGGCACGATTGGGCGCCGTGGACCTTGTACGGCCTCGTCGCGCGGCTCGAGCTCGGCGCCGATCGCGCCCTCCACGTGAGCGCCTGCCCCGTCGCCATCGACGGCCACTTCCCGAAGCCGGTGCCCCCAGGCGACAAGCGCTCGAACGACGTGCGAGAGCACTTGGTCAACACGTCGACGAGCGTGGGCCACGTCCGCATCGGCGATGCGGACGCGCGCGGGTGCTTCTCTATCGAGGCAAGTTAGAACCGGCGTGGGCCGGCGGAAGGGAGGCGCAACTTGGGGTGCCGCGCGATCTTCGCGATCTATCGACGCAGCAGGTGCCG
>DASUGE010000302.1:0-3697 GCA_036274215.1 Polyangiaceae bacterium
CGTCGTGCTCGACGAGGGACGCGCCTTCGACGCCCCGAACGGCCTCGACGACGCGGAGCTCGCGGCCGTGGAGATTTCGGCGCCTCGCCGGGGAGCGGCGGCATGAGACCGGTCGAACGCGCGTTTCGCGGCGCCAAGAACGACCTGCGCCTGCACGCGCTCGGTGTGTTTTCGGTCGCGGTCGCGTTCGTGTGCTTGGGGGCGACGCTGCTCGCCGTCGTGAACGTCGACCAGGTGCGCGAGCGCTGGGCGAGCTTCGGGCGCGCGAGCGTGTTCCTCACGCGCGGCGCGAGCACGGAGCAGGTTTCGGCCATCGAGCGCGCGCTCCGCGCTTCGAACGGCGTGATCGGCGTGCGGCACATGAGCGCGGAAGACGCGCGGCGCGAAGCGGGGCTCGGGGGCAAAGACCCGGTCATCGACGCGCTGCCGGCGGAAGCCTTCCCCGAGACGCTCGAGGTGAGCGTGCGCAAGGACGTGGACCCGGCGCGGCTCGGGCAGCTTGCCGCGCAGCTCCGGTCGTTGCCGGCGGTCGAGAGCGTCGAGACGTACGGCGGCTGGAGCGAGCGCATCGAGTCGCTGATGTCCGGCGGCGTCGCGGCGGCCTCGCTCCTGTCGCTGATCGTGCTCGCCGCGGTCGTGAGCGTCGTTTCCTCGACGATTCGGCTCTCCTTGCAGCGCCGCAAGCTCGAAGTCGAGGTGATGAAGCTCGTCGGGGCGACGGAAGGCTACGTGCGCCAGCCGTTCGTGATCGAAGGCGCCGCGCAGGGGGCGCTCGGGGCGAGCCTCGCCATTGCGCTGCTCGGTGTGCTCTACCTCGTCGTGAAGAGCCACCTCGATGCGCGGCTGACGGCGCTATTCGGTCTCACGCCGGCGTTCCTGCCGTGGCACCTCGTGCTCGTGACGGTGACGCTCGGCGCGGGGCTCGGCGCCACGGCGGCGTTCTTGAGCCTGCGGCGCTTCGTGACGACATGAGCCTCGGGCGCTCACCGCTCGCGCGCATCGCGCTCGTCGGCGTCGCGCTCTTCGGGTCTCGCGCGGTGCTCGCCGACGCGGCGCCCGGCCGTCCGCCTTCCGCCGACGAGGTCGCGCGGCTCCGCAAGAACGCAGACAAGGACGAGCAAGGGCTCGCGCGCCGCCTCGACCAGCTGCGCGACGACGCGAAGCTCACCGATCAGCGGATCCTCTGGCGCGGGCGGCTCTACGTGCGACTCTCGCGTGCCGGGCTGCTTCCGGTCGGCGACGGCTTCGAGGCGCTCGTCGATCACGCCGCGCGCCTCGAGCGGCTGCACCACGGCCTCGAGCTCGACGTCGCGCACGCGAAGGCTGTCGCCGCCGAGCGCGTCACGCTCGCGAAGAAGCTCGACGAGGCGCGCGCCCGCACCGCGACGCTCGACGAGGAAGAGCGCGTGCTCGCGCGTGCCGAAGACGCCCTCCGCTCGGCCGACGAGCGCGAGCGTGCGTTTGCTCAAGCCTTCGAGGCCGGTGGCCACACGGCGGTCTACGGCGCCGTCGGTCCCGCGGAGCCCGCGTCCGCGACCGCGGGCGGCTTTGCGGCGCTGAAGGGTCGCCTGCCGTTCCCGATCGCGGGCAGGAGCGAAATCCGGCCGGCGCGTCGCCAGGGCTCGGAGGGCCCGGGCCTCGAGATGAAAGCCGCGCCCGGCACGCCGGTGCGCGCGGTCGCGGCGGGGCGCGTGGCCTTCGCCGACAGCTACGCCGACTACGGCAAGACGATCATCGTCGAGCACGGGCGGCGCTACTACACGGTGTGCGCGAACCTCGGCTCGATCGACGTAGCCGTGGGAGACGAAGTTTCCCCGGGCGAGCGACTCGGAAGCGTCAGCGGCGGAGACGGGGCGAAGCTCTACTTCGAGGTGCGCGTGGGGAAGGAAACGGTCGATCCTTCCCCCTGGTTCGGCATCTGAGTTTGCTGGTTGAGCGCTTCAGGGTTTCGGAGCCGCCGAGGAAGCGAGCTCCGCGAGCGATACCCGAGCGATCCAGAAGGCGCGCACCGATTCCGGTCGCCCATTGACCGTTTCGGGCATGAATCCGGATACGGTCGCGTACGCGTCGGTAGCATCCGCATCCACAGTCTGGACATACCCGACGGCGGTTGCGCCGAGGCTTGAGTCGTGGGTGTCCAGGCTACGCAGCCCGCGATTATCACCCCAGATCACGTTGCCAACCGACGGTGCCGACAGCAGCGGGAGTGCGAAGCCTCCTTCTTGATCCTCGAGCAGACGCTGTGCGCTGCCGCCAGCTAGGGGGACCGCGCCGATCGTCGCCCATTCGTCGCCGTCCTCTAGAAAAAACGCCCGATCTCCGGTTGCCGCCACGGAGAACCCTTGATGAACGTCGGTGAAGATCCGCCTGGCCTCGCCCCCCCAGGCATCGATGACGAAGATTTCCGAGGGCGAGCCACAAACCAGTGCACTGCCCGCTTTTGCGAGCGCGCTCCGCCCGCGACCGGGATAGCCGACTCCGTCGATCTCCATGACTTCCTTCGCCAGGGTCTGCTTATCGATACGCGTAAGCGCCGGGCAACCATGCATGGCGGTATAGACGTAGCGCTCATCGACGAGCAGCGCGCCATTGGTGTGATTCCAGTCGAGAGGGAGCTCGGTCCGTGTCGCGTCCGCGACGGAGACGCGCAGAACGTGGGAGCCGGCCAGCGTGTAGAAGTTCGTGCCGTCCGACGCCGACTGATCGCTGTCGCAACCACCGCTGCAATCAAGAAAGAACTCGGGGTTTCCGGGGTTTGTCTTTTCCACTCGCATGAAGCCCCCGGCACTCTTTTGTCCCCAATAGACGTACCGGTCGTCGACGTGAATCCCGCCAATCGTGTTCGGAAAGTCGAAGCCGGCGAACTGAAAGAGATACGGCGGGGGCCACTTTGGATAGCCTGCTGGAACCGCCCCTTCCCACGGGGCGCCTTCGACGCGCTCTGGGCCAGCGGGGCCGGCCTTGTCTGGCGACGAACTGTTGCACGCAACGCCACCAAAAGAGAGCGACGCGGCCAGCGCAAGCGTTGTGAAGGAGAAGCCGCGAGCCGTCACACGCAGTTCTTAGTGCACCAGGGAATGAGTTGAGAGCAATTAGCTGATCGCGCCGACCGCGTCGCGCGTCACGGAGCGGCGCGCTGACCCGTCTCACGACCACCAGCCTCCGTGTAGGCGGCCGGTCGCACGTAAGCTCGACGGGCCGGACGCGGCGGGAAAGCTTCAGTGCCGGCGAAAGCAGGCGACGCTGCGGTGCGAGCGTTCGATCCGAGCGGGAGAACGGTCGATCCTTCCCCCTGGTTCGGCATCTGACCTTGGCAGAGCGGCGTTTGGGCCCTAGGCTGAAACCTCATGCGCGTGCACCGTCTGGTGGGATGGTGGCAGGTCGCGGCGGTGGTGGCCGTCGCGCCCTCGGCCTGGGCCCAATCAACCGCGAGCTTTCCGCCTGATACGGCCGCGCCGGCGCCTGCGCCAGCGCCGCCACCTCCGGCGCCGCGAGCCGCACCACCGCCACCGCCACCCGCGCGACCAGCGCCTGTCGCACCGCGTGCATCCGCGCCGACCACGACGCAGCCGGCGCCCGTAGCGCCTCCGCCTCCGCCCGCGCCGAGCCCGGCACCCACGTGGTCACCGACGTACGTGCCGAGCCCTGCGGCGGCGACCGACCCGCGTCCTCCGGTCCTTCCGTAGTACCCGGGCAT
>DASUGE010000303.1:0-10669 GCA_036274215.1 Polyangiaceae bacterium
CGGATCCGCCTCCGGCGCGATCTGCATCCCGCCGCCGAAGTAGCGCCCGTTCGCGAGAGCCACGTTGACGACCGGTGACTCGAGCCACACCGCGCCGTCGACCGTCACGCGCACCGCGGCGTTCCGATAGGCGATGAGCGCGCGCAGCGTTCCGAGGAAGAACGCCGATTTTCCCCCGAGCCACTTGGGGCCGGCGTTCACGACCCGATCGGTGAGACCGCCGAGCCCGAAGCTCGCGATGTTCACGAACGCGCGCGTGACGGGACCGCCGTCATGATCGACCGCGCGGAGAATGCCGAGATCGAACGGGCGTGGCTCACACGTGAGCAAGCGCTCGACCGCCCGCTCCACGTCCGTATCGAGCTCGAGCGTCTTTCGGAAATCGCCGCCGGTTCCGGCGGGGACGATCCCGAGCGCGGGACCGGCGAGCGGCTCCCCCCGGGCGTCGAGGTACGTCTGGCACACCTCGTTGAGCGTCCCGTCGCCGCCGACCACCACGGTGCAGTCCGCGCCCGAGGCGCGCGACTCCCCCGCGAAACGGGTCGCGTCGCCTGGTCCGGACGTGGGACAGAGCGTCACCTCGATGCCACGGCGCTCCAAAGCGCGCTGGACGGTAGGGGCGACCCGCCCGGCCGACCCGCTGCCGGCGGTCGGGTTGACGATCAGCGCAAACTTCAAAGGAGCATGAGGATGGCACGGGGTGGAGCGCGCGGAAGCCTGATTTCGCCTCACCGAGCGACCGACTTGAAGAACGGAAGGCGCGGCGTTACCGTCTCGCCAGAGTAGGTTGCCCGAGTGCAGCAGCGCTCAGGGCTAGTTTTTTCCGCAACAAAATTCTGACGACGATGGCTACCGAAGATGCATGCAAGCTCTTCGTGGCGGGCTTGCCGGACTCCGTTACCGAGGATGTCTTGCGCGAGATCTTCGAGGCCGCAGGCGGGACCGTCACGGACGTGTCTCTCCCGCGGGATCGCGCCACGGGACGACCGAGGGGTTTTGGTTTTGTCACCTTTTCCACGCCGGAAGAGGCCGCGAATGCACGACAGTCGCTCGACGGCTCGCTCCAAGCGGGACGCTCGATCTCCGTGCGTCCTTTCTCTTCGGAGCCGCCGCGTCGCGGTGAAGGACGGCCGGAAGGTGGTGGCGGCGGTGGCGGTGGTGCTTCGAACGAGGATCGCACCCTCTACGTCGGCAACCTGCCGTACGACGCCTCTCAGCAGGAGGTAGCGCAGTTCCTCGGTGAGCACGGCGTCACCGCGATCGTGCGCGTGCACCTGCCTGCGGGGCCCGACGGCCGTCCGCGCGGGTTCGGATTCGTGACGCTCGGCAGCGCGGAAGCGGCCAACCAAGCCATCATCTCGCTGCGCGGGGTGGAGGTCCGCGGCCGGCGTCTGCTCGTGAACATCGCTCACCCGCGCGGCTCGGCGCCGGCCGGCGGTGGTGGACGCGGACCGGGCGGCCCGCGCCCGGAAGGTGGCGGCTGGTCGAACGACGCACGTCCTGGCTTCTCAGGACCGCCGCCTGATCCGGCGGCGGCAGCCGGGCGACCTGACGGTCGTCGCCGTGGCAGCAACGCCCCCGAGGGCAGCGAGGAGGGGGACCGCAAGCCCGTCAAGAAGAAGCGGGGGGCCGCCGGCAAGGGGCGCGAAGGACCCCCGGAACGCGGCGGTGGCGGCACTTGGCGCTCCTGGAACCGCGACGACGAAGACTGAGATTTTCGGTCGCCCGGTCGGCCTCGTTGCCGACCGGAATCATCAATCAAATTGCAGACATGGCGGTCGACGTGCGGCCCGTGAGCCGTGCGCTTTTGGCTGCCGAACCGCCTCCGAAATCTGGGGGGCCCCGATTGCTTGCGGCACGAGCCACATGCTACGAGGTGCGCTCGCATACGCTGCCGGTCGACCCGGCCCGTCCTCGCGCCTCTCCTGGGCGGTGGGTAGGGCGGGGGGCCTCGGCCGCAGTGCGAGGCCTGAAGCAGTGAGCACCCGCGAGCCGACTCGATGATTTTCGATTGGCTATATGGCCTTTTCTCGAACGATCTGGCCGTCGACCTCGGTACGGCGACGACGCTGATCTACGTGAAGGGGAAAGGCATCGTCAGCTGTGAGCCCTCGGTCGTCGCCGTCCAGCGCGACCAACGTGGCGAGCAGAACGTGCTCGCGGTCGGCCGCGAGGCCAAGGACATGCTCGGGCGCACTCCGGGCAACATCGTCGCTGTCCGGCCTCTGCGCGACGGTGTCATTGCCGACTTCGAGCTCACGGAGGCGATGCTCCGCTACTTCATCACGCGGGCCCACAGCCGCCGCACGCTGGTGAAGCCCCGCATCATCATCTGCGTCCCCTTCGGCATCACGGAGGTCGAGAAGCGCGCCGTGAAGGAGAGCGCGGAGAGCGCCGGCGCGCGCGAGGTGTACTTGATCGAAGAGCCGATGGCGGCGGCGATCGGCGCCGGGCTGCCGATCACGGAGCCGAGCGGCAACATGGTCGTCGACATCGGCGGCGGCACGACGGAGGTCGCGGTCATCTCGCTCGCTGGCATCGTCTACTCGCAGAGCGTGCGGGTCGGCGGCGACAAGATGGACGAGGCGATCGTCGCCTACATGAAGCGCAAGTACAACATGGCGATCGGCGAGCAGACGGCCGAGCGCATCAAGATGACGATCGGCAACGCGCACCCCCTCGAGCAGGAGCTCACGATGGAGGTGAAGGGGCGTGACATGGTCGCCGGCGTGCCGAAGACGGTGCTCGTGAGCTCGGAGGAGACGCGCGAAGCCCTCGCCGAGCCGATCAACGCCATCGTCGAAGCGGTGCTCTTGGCGCTCGAGCGCACCCCGCCCGAGCTCGCCGCCGACATCGTCGACAAGGGCATCGTGCTCACGGGCGGCGGCGCCCTGCTCAAGAACATGGACGTCCTCCTGCGCGAGGAGACCGGTCTCCCCGTCATGGTCGCCGATGATCCCATCAGCGCGGTCGTGCTCGGCAGTGGCAAGACGCTGGACCACATCGAGCTCCTCAAGGAAGTGGCGATCGGCTGATGCCCGGTCGCCTCGGGCGCTGAAAGTCCTCGACGGAGCAGGACGTGACAGGACGAATCGAGCTCTCGGCGCGCCTCGTCCGGCGGAGAGGAGCCGCTTGAAATGAACCTCTTCAAGCGCCTGCGCGACACCGTGCTGGTCGTGCTGCTGCTCGCGCTGCCGTTCTTTTTCCTGCGCTCGAGCATCCGCCGGCCGGAGGAGCTGAACGCCGTCGATCGCACGATCCTGCGCGTCGCCGCGCCGCTCCAATACGCCGCGGCCGCGCTGTCGCGCGGCATCTCGAGCGTCGTCGGGCAGTACGTGTACCTCGTCGACGTGAAGAGCGACAACGACCGCCTCGTCTACGAGAACGCGCGGCTGCGCTCGAGCCAGCGCGAGCTCGCCGACGCGCTCGCCGAGAATCGCCGCCTGCGCCGCCTGCTCGGCCTGCGCGACACGGTGCAGCGCGAGACGGTGAGCGCGCTCGTCGTCGCCAAGGACACGACCGAGTATTTCCGCGTCTGGCACCTCACGATCGACGCGCCGAACGCGGCCGTGCGCCCGGACATGCCCGTCATCTCGCTCGACGGCGCCGTCGGGACGGTGCTGCGCGTCGCCGGGCACGACGCCGACGTGCAGCTCACCGTCGATAGCGGCTTCGGCGTCGACGTGGTCGTCGAGCGCACGGGCGCGCGCGGCTTCGTGCGCGGCTCGGGCGATCGCTCGAAATACGCCGTGCGCGTCGAGTACGTGCCCCGCTCGGACCTGGTCGAGGTCGGCGATCTGCTCGTGACGAGCGGCGTCGGCTGCCGGTTCCCGAAGGGCATCCCCGTGGCGCGCATCTCCAAGGTCGTGCGGCGCGATTTCGGCATCTATCAGACGGTGGAGGCCGAGCCTTCGGTCGACTTCTCGCGGCTCGAGGAGGTGCTCGTCGTCCTCACCGACTCGAGCGAGTGCGATCAGCGCGAGCCGCAGGGGGGGCGCCGGCCCCGGGCGCAACGCTAGAGGACGCATGCGAAGCACGGCGTATCTCGGCTTGGCGGTGCTGCTGATCCTGATTCAGAGCAATCTGTTTCGGCTGATCGGGCCGCTCGCGTCGCTGGTCGGGCCGCGGTTCGTGCACGGCATCACCCCGAGCCTCGTCTTGCCGCTCATCATCTTCCTCGGCGTGCACGAGCTCTCGACGTCGCGCGGAGCGCTGCTCGCGTTCGGCATCGGCTACGCCGAGGACATGCTGAGCGGCGCCCCCGTCGGGCTCTTCACGTTCATCTCCGTCGCCATCTGGTGGCTCGCGCGGGTAGCGGGCGTGCGGCTCACGGCGCAAACGGCGCTGCCGCGCATGTCGCTCGCGCTCGCGTTCTCGCTCGTCGAAGGCGCCATGGTGCTGATCCTGCTCGCCGTCTTCGGCGGTGACACGCGCCGCCCGGTCGAGGTGGCGAGCGTCCTCATCCCGCGCTCGCTCGCGACCGCGCTCTGCTCGCCGCCCGTCTTCCGGCTCGCGCAGCGGCTGCGCCAGAGCGCCGCTCAGCCCGCGCGCCCGGCGGAGGGCTGAGGCTCCCGTGCGGCTCTTCGTTCAACGCTCCGACGTCGGCGAATTTCGGCGGCGCTACCGCTGGATGGTGCTGTTCGTCGTCGCGACGTTCTTCATCCTCGTGGGCCGCCTCGTGCTGCTCCAGCTCGTCGAGGGCGACGTGCACCGCGCGCAGGCGCGCCGCAACATCGTGAGCGAGGGCTTCCTCGCGACGACGCGCGGCGTGATCCGCGATTCGCTCGGCCGCGTGCTCGCCGCGAACCGGCCTGCCTACAATGTCTACATCACGCCCGCGCAGCTCGACATGGAGAAGGCGTGGCCGCTCCTCGTGCGGCTCACGCACATCGACGACGCCGAGCGCACCGCTCTCGAGCAGAAGATCCGCGAGCGTCGCAACCTCGACCCCAAGGACAGGCGTCGAACGCAGCAGATCCTCGTCAAGGTGGACATCGACCGCGACGCCGTCGCCTACCTCGAGACGCACAAGCGCGAGCTCGAAGGGCTCACGGTCGCGCCGTCGCCCGTCCGCTACTACCCTTACGGCTCACTCGGCGCGCACGTGATCGGCACCATGCGCGAGGTGGACCGGGAGGAGCTCGCCTTCCTCAGCGAGCGCGGCTACCGGGCCGGCGACCGGACGGGCGCGATCGGCATCGAACGGCGCTGGGAAAGCTACCTGCGCGGCCAGCGCGGCATGCGCAAGGTGGTGCGCTCGGCGGGCCGCCGCATGGATCAGGCCGAGCTCGAGGCGAAGTACCTCGAGGAGCCCCGCCGCGTCGAGCCGATCCCGGGGCGCGACATCTCGCTCACGCTCGACATCGAGCTCATCGAATCGATGGAGCGGGCGATGCACGGCCAGCTTGCCGGCGCCGCCGTCGCCGTCGACGTGCGCACGGGGCGTATCCTCGCGCTGCTCTCCAAGCCGAGCTTCGATCCGAACGTCGTCTCGGGCGGGCAGGGGATCAAGGCCGTGAGCGAGGCCTACACGCGCCTCTACGCCGATCCACTGAAGCCGACGCTCGACAAGACGATCTCCGCGGCGTATCCGCCGGGCTCGACGTACAAGCCGTTCACGGCGCTCGCGGGCCTCGCCGACGGCCTCGTCGATCCGAACGCCGAGGTGGATTGCCACGGCGGGTTCGAGTACGGCAAGCGCTACTTCCGCTGCACGGGCGTGCACCGGCGTGTGAACCTGCACAGCGCGCTCGTGCAGTCGTGCAACACCTACTTCTACGAGCTCGGCTCGCGCATCAGCATCGACCGCCTCGCGTCGATTGGCCTGGATTTCGGCTTCGGCGTGCGCACGGGCATCGGCGTGAACCCGGAAGCCCGCGGTCGCATGCCGACGCGCGGCTGGTACACGCGGCGCTACAAGGAGGCGTTCCGCGGCGGCTTCACGGTGCTGTCGGCGATCGGGCAGGGCGCGACGACCGTCACGGTGCTGCAGCTGGCGCTCGCGTACGCGGCGCTCGCGAACGGCGGCACCGTCTACCAGCCGCAGGTCGTGCGCAGCATCGAGACGAGCGACGGCACCGTCGTGCAGGAGTTCCCGCCGCGCGTGAAGCGCATGGTGGACATCGACCAGAGCCACCTCTCGAGGGTGAAGGCCGCCATGCAGGGCGTCGTCACCGACAAGCACGGCACCGGCTACGGCGGCCGTATTCCCGGCGTCGACCTCGCGGGCAAGACGGGTACGGCGCAGGTGAGCCACGTCACCCCGCGCAGCGTCGACCCGAACCGCGAGTGGTACTTCAACCGCGACCACGCCTGGTTCGCCGGCTACTCGCCGTCCGCGTCGCCCGAGATCGCCATCGTCGTGCTCATCGAGCACGGCGGCGGCGGTGGTAAGAACGCCGTGCCCGTCGCGATGCGCGTCGTGCGCGACTGGCAGAAGATGAAAGAGGACCGGCTCGCCGCCCGGGCCGCCGGCACCCCTCAGGCCAAGGGGAACCTATGATGCGCCCGCGCCGCGAGGCGATGCTCTGAATGGCTCGCGACCACATCACCGCGCGGGGCAGCCCCGGCATCGACACGCCGCTTTTGCTCGCCGTGATGGCGATCATCACGCTCGGCCTCGTGAACCTCTACAGCGCGACGAGCGTCTACGCCGACGACGCCCAGCGCGCCCAGCTCGCCGACATCTACGTGTCGCAGATCTACTGGATCGTCGTCGGCACGCTGCTCGCCATCCTGGTGGCGTCGATCGACTACCGGAGCTTCGAGCGCCTCGCGCTCGTCTCCTATTTCGGCGGGCTCGTCGCGCTCGCGCTCGTCTTCGTGCTCGCACGCAACATCCGCGGTGCTTCGCGCTGGATCGCGATCGGCAGCTTCAATTTCCAGCCGAGCGAGTTCATGAAGATCATCCTGATCCTCGTGCTCGCGCGCTTCCTCCACAACGATCCGAAGGTCGAGCCGCGCACGCTGCTCGATTTCACGCGTCCGGCCGTCCTCACGCTGGTTCCCGTGGCGCTCGTGATGGCACAGCCCGATCTCGGCACGTCGCTCATCTACCTGTTCACCGCCGGCTCCATGCTCGCGATGACCCGGATCCGGAAGCGGAGTCTCTTGACCCTGTTCGTGATGACGGGCGTCTCGATCCCGCTAGCCTGGAATTTCCTGCTGCTCCGCTACCAGCGCGATCGCATCACGAGCTTCCTCAATCCGGAGAACGACAACACTGGGGCGGGCTGGCACGCCTTCCAGGCCCAGACGGCGATCGGCAACGGGCAGCTCTTCGGTGAAGGCTTCATGCAGGGTACGCAGAACCAATTTCGGCTGCTGCCCGACCAGTTCTCCGATTTCCCGTTCGCGGTGTTTTGCGAAGACTGGGGCTTCGCGGGCGCCGTGGTCCTCCTCGGCCTCTACTGCTTCGCCGTGATTTGGGCGATCCACGTCGCGTCGCAGGCGAAGGATCGCTTCGGTGCGGCCCTCGCCATCGGTGTCGGCGCGAACCTCTTCTGGCACGTCGTGCTCAACGTCGGCATGGCGATCGGCGTGCTGCCGGTCGTCGGCGTGACGCTGCCGCTCTTCAGCTACGGCGGCTCGAGCGTCGTTACGATGATGGTCGGGCTCGGGCTACTCATGAACGTCAGTATGCGGAGATAGGGCACCCTCACCGCCGAGCCGACCACGGAGTAGCTCAACGAGTGACGACCGAGCACGCCGTCCGTCCCGTCCCCGGCGACGTCCTACTCCACGTGGCGCCGCTCGCCGCGGCACTACTCGTCGCGTTCAACGACTTCTTCCTCAAGCTTCGCCATCCCGGTTTCGTGAGCGGCAAGCTGTCGGATCTCGGCCTCTGCTTCTTTTTTCCGGTGTTCGTTGCCGCCGTGCTCGAGTGGGCGGTCTGGGCGCTCGTGGATCTCCCGCGGTCGCGGCCCTTCGTGAGGCGAAGGGCGTTGCTGCGTGCCGGCGTCGTGCTCGGCGCCCTCTACTTCGTCGCCATCAAGCTGATGCCGGCCGCTGCCGCGTGGCATGTCGCCGCGCTCCATGCGCTCGTGTCGGGTCGAAGGTTTCGCGCCGTCGCGGATCCGACGGATCTTTGGTGTTTACCGATGGTCGGGCTCGCATGGTGGTACCTCGCGCGATTCGCGCGCCCCCCCGCCACGAGGTAAGGTCGCCGAGATGAGCCTCGGAGACTTGCTTCGGTGGGTGTCGAGCGCGGGCGCGCTCGCGGTCATGGGTGTGCTCCTCATCGCGGATACACCGAGCTCCGCGGAGGAGGAGAGTCCGGATGAGCGCTGTCCGGACGTGCCCGCCCTCGAGAGTTCCTTCTATTACACGACCGATTGCCAGAGCATCCCTCGGCAGGGGCACGTTGCGCTCGCCTGGCCAGCCGGGCACGAGCATGCCCCCGTGGACGAGGCCGTCCGGCGCTCGCTCGGCGAAGGCGGTATCGACGTGCCGCACGCGCAGGTCACCTGGGATCTTGCCTGCGACCCGGTCTCATTCACCATCGGCGCCGAGGACGATCCGTTCCGGTGCTCGGCCGTCGACCTGCCGATCGACCAGGAACAGCACGTCGACTGCATCGATACGAAGGGAGAGATGCGCGACGATTGCACGCTCGTGGTGCGACCGGCAGAGCCCTAACTAGCGCTCCCGGCGCTTGCCCGGCGATGCTTTTCAGCCTCTGACGCACCGCGAGCGGCGGTGGTCCTCGAAAAGACTCAGTCGAGCTTGAAGAGGTCGTCGAGGTCGTCGCGCGTGAGCATCTTTTCGCCGGTCGTGTCTTCGCTCAAGACCGAGCTCACGAGATCCTTCTTCTTCTGCTTGAGCTGAAGGATCTTCTCTTCGATCGTGTTGGCTGCGACCAGGCGGTAGACGGTGACGACCTTCTTCTGGCCGATGCGGTGGGCGCGATCGGAGGCTTGGTCTTCGACGGCGGGGTTCCACCACGGGTCGTAGTGGATGACGGTGTCGGCGGCCGTGAGGTTCAGGCCGGAGCCACCCGCCTTGAGGCTGATGAGGAAGACGGGGATCGTCGGATCTTGCTGGAAGCGGTCGATGCGCTCGGGGCGATCGGTCGTGCTGCCGTCGAGGTACTCGTACTTGATCTTGTCCTCGTCGAGGGCCTGCGCGATGAGCTTCAGCATCGAGACGAACTGGCTGAAGATGAGCACCTTGTGGCCGCCGGATTCGACCTCGTCCACGAGCTCGCGCAGCATGGCGAGCTTGCCGCTGTCGTCGTGGCTGAACTCGCGCGGTAGGCCGAGCAGGCGCGGATCGCACGCGGCCTGACGGAGCTTCGTGAGGCCGGCCAAGATGTGCAGCTGGCTCTTCGCGAGGCCCTGCTTCTCGACCTCGCCCATGACCTGAGCGCGCACCTCGCGCAAGACTTGGAGGTAGATGGCGCGCTGGTCGGGCACCATGTCGACGATCTTGTCGACCTCGAGCTTGGGCGGGAGGTCCTTGGCCACCTCGATCTTCGTGCGGCGCAGGATGAACGGGTGGATGACGGCGCGGAGGCGCGCGGCCTTGTCGGACTGACCCTGCTCGATGGGGCGCGCGTAGCGCTCCTCGAACTTGGAGAGCGCCCCGAGCATGCCGGGGCTCACGAAGTCGAAGATCGACCAGATCTCGCTCAGGCGGTTCTCGATCGGCGTGCCGGTGAGCGCCAAGCGGTGCTCGGCGCGGAGCTCCTTCGCGGCGGCCGCCGTGGCGCTGACCGGGTTTTTGATGGCCTGCGCCTCGTCGAGGATCGCGTAGTCGAGACGAAGCTCCTTGAGGAGATCGATGTCGCGGCGGAGGAGCGCGTAGCTCGTGATGATGACGTTCGACGTCTCGAGCTCGTCGGCTTGCTCCTTGCGGCCCGCGCCGTGCCACAAGGCCGTCGTGAGGGTGGGGCCGAAGCGCTCGATCTCGCGCACCCAGTTCGTGACGACGCTGGTGGGCGCGACGATCAGGGCGCGCAGGGCTTCGTCCTTCTTTTCGGCCTTGAGCGAGAGGAGCAGCGCGATCGTTTCGATCGTCTTGCCGAGACCCATGTCGTCGGCGAGCACGCCGCCCGACCCGATCTCGTGGATGAAGCGCAGCCAGGAGAGGCCCTGCTCCTGGTACGGGCGGAGCGTCGCCTTCAGGCCCTTCGGCTTCTTGACGGGCTTGATCTCCTCGATGTCCTTGAGGCGCTTGAAGAGCTCCTTCGCGCTGCCGGCGACGGCCGCGTTCGCGGCGTGCTCGAGCAGCTCCTGAACGCGGCCCGCCTGAGAGAGCGGGATCTTGCCGGTCTTGCCGGCGGCGACGATGAGCTCCACCTCGCGGTCGAGCATGGCTTGCACGCGGTCCGCGTCGATCGGCGCGAAGGAGTTGTCGGAGAGGCGGACGTATTTTTTGCCCTCGCGCAGGCAGCGCTCGAGCTCGTCGCGGTCGACGCCGACGCCCTCGCTCTCGTAGCTGACCTTGACGGCGAGCCAGTCGACGCCGCTCGAGACGCGCGCGTTCATCATCACGGCCTTGGAGCGCACCTGCGTGCCGACGAACTCCTCCGGCACGTAGAGGTCCCATTCCTCCGGCAAGGAGCCGACGCCTTCGGACCAGAAAGCGATCGCCTGATCGCCGTGAGCCACGAAGTGCTGTCCGCTCTCGTCCGCCTCGAGCCCGAGCGCGAGGAGCTTCTCCACCGCGT
>DASUGE010000304.1:0-9480 GCA_036274215.1 Polyangiaceae bacterium
CTGGCGGAGCTCGAGCGGCGCGGTCCCGTGAGCCGCGCGGCGCGGCTCGTGTGCGTGCTGTGCGTCGCCGCGCCGGCGGGCCGCGTGCTGTTCGAGACGCGCGGCACCCTCGAAGCCGTGGTCGCGCACGCTCCGCGCGGCGAGCACGGCTTCGGCTACGACAGCCTCCTCTACTTGCCCGATGTGGCGAAGACGCTCGCCGAGCTCACGCCCGACGAGCTCAACGCTCGCTCACACCGCGGAACGGCCGCCCGCGCCCTGCACGCGTGGCTCCGAACCCTTCCCGCGGGATCGCTCGACGCGGCGCGCTGAGGCACGCGCATCACGCGAGGCCAAGGCTCGCGCCGTCGCCCAAGGTCGCGGCCGCTCAGGCGACGTCGTCGGGAATCGGCGTGCGCGCCGCTCCCACTTTCGCGGTGCCCCACACGCGCTCGCAGCGCGCCGCGAAGGCGGCCCGCGCCGCGGGCAGGCGCGTCTTCAGCGTGTCGGGCAGCATCGCATCGAGCGCCGAGAGCACCTCGGGCGCGATGCCGTGCATGCCCCACGAGAAACCCTGCGCTTGCATGGCTGCGACTTGGTCGTTCGGCGGAGGCGGGAAGGCCTTCGCGGTGCGGAGAAAGGGCACGAGCTCGGCCTCTTCGAGTGCCAGGTGCGGACCGAGCAAGGCCGAAAGCTCGCGCACGACGGCCAGGGCGTCGTTCGCTTTCGGGAGCGCAGCGAAGGCGCCGTCGGCGCGCTCGAGCAGCGGATCGATCCGGCGGTGATCGGTTCCGAGCTGGTCGATCGTCGCCCGGGCGGAGACGTGTTCTTTCGAGAGCCTCGGGAACAACCCCTTGTCCTCGGCTTCGTGGTGCCCGTGCAGTGTGGCGTGGAAGCTCTTCCACTCGTCACGTACCGCTTCGACGCGCGAGGTGTCTCCCGCGGCGATGCGCTGGAGCGCCTTTTGGAAACACGCGAGATCGCGTCGGATTCCGTGATGGGACAGCATCATCGCCGTGCCCATCGAGGCCGTTCCGTCGTCGTTGAGGAGGTTCGGTGCGGTCGTCATCGGGGTCTCGCTTTCGTCGAAATTCCGGGCGCTCGCCCGGTTCCTGCATGAGCGACGAGCAGCCCCGGCGCGGATCGACAAGGCGCGAAAAAAATCGTCTCCTGCCCTTGCAGCCTTACTGCACTCGTTTTCGACCGGTCGCGAGTCGAGCCCTATGACCTACGAGGAAGCAATCAGCACCCTGTACCGCGCCCCGCATGGCGAATTCGTCGCCGAGCGCAAGCGCCTGAGCGCCGAGCTCACCAAAGCGGGCGACAAGACGAGCGCGGGCGTGCTCGCCAAGCACAACCGGCCGAGCGTGTCGGCGTGGGCCGTCAATCAGCTCTGGTGGCGCGACCAGGCGGCGATGAAGGCGCTGTTCGCGAGCGGAGCGCGCGTCCGCGACGGGGACCTCGCCGCAGCTGCCGATCACCGTCAGGCGACGGCCAACCTCGTGACGAAAGCCGCCGCGATCCTCGAGGAAGCGGGCCACTCGGCGAGCGAAGCGACGCTCCGCAAGGTGAGCGCGAACCTCGCCGCGCTCGCCGCGGCGGGCGGGTTCGCGCCGGATCCCCCCGGAGCGCTCCGGAGCGATCGCGACCCCCCGGGATTCGAAGTGATGGCGGCGGCGACGGCCGGAGGGCACCTGACGGCCGGCGCTGCCGCTCCGAAAGCGGACGACGCGAAGGAACGAGCACGCGCCGCCGCGGCCGAGACCGCGCGCCGAGCCGCCGAAGCGCGAGAACGAGCGCGTGCCGAGCGCGCGCGGCTGATCGCCGCACTCGCCGAAGCCAAGACGAAAGTCGAAGAGCTCACGCGCAAGCGCGACGAGCAGAAGAGCGCGCTGACCGCGACCGAAGCGGAGCTCGAGCGTGTGAAGGCCCGAGCCATCAATCTTCAGTCAGAGGTCAGCGCGCTCACGGACGAGGAATGAACGTTCTTCAGTGAGGGAGGCCGTCGATCCATGCGGCGATCGACGCGATCTCTTCTTCAGGCAACGCGGGCCGGTTGCGCGGCATGGGGGTGCCGCAGATGTCCGGCTCGGCCCGGAGCTTGGCGATGACGTAGCTTGCCGCCGAGTCGCCGGGGATCACGCGGACGCGGCTCGCGCACGTGGCGTTGCTCGAGCCCACGCCGACGAGACCTGCGTAGGCCGCGGTCGGTGAGCTCAGCGAGAGCCCACCCGACGTGCCCGTCGTGTGGCACGGCGAGCAGTTCGCGGCGAAGATGGCGTACACGTCCTCGGGCACCTCGCAGGTGGCGTCGGAGACGTGAATCGGAAACGAGAGCGACGCCGCGCCGCCGTGTCCGTCGTCGACCGAGAGCGCGAGCTCGTAGTCGCCCGCGGCGCCGGAGAACGTCGCCTCGGCGCCCTCGGCGCGCAGGCTGCTGCCGTCGGGACCCGCAGCAACCGACCAGCCGTAGGTGAGCTCGTCACCGTCGGGATCGCTCGCCGTGGCCGTGACGATCGCCGACTCGCACACGGTGATGAACTTCGAGGGGCTGAGTGAAAGATCGGTGATTTGCGGCTGATCGTTCAACGCCACCACGGCGTCGAGGCCGCCGCTCGCGTCGCCTGCGCACTGCGAATAGAGGACGAGCTCCGTCGTCATGTCCGCCGAGACGGAGGCGAGCTCTTCCGCCGGTCCACATTCGGCCGACGGGCCCTCCGCCGCGAGCGGCGACGCGCAGACCCGGTACTCACCGGAGGGGAGGACGAACAAACCGTCCCCGAAGGCGTGCTCGCCCGAGCTCGCGAGCGACGCAGGGGCCGCTTCATTTTCGAGCTGCACGGTCTCCGTAGCGACCGGCGTGGCGTCGCAGCCGTCGCTCGCCGCAACGATGTCGATCCGCATCGCCGTCACGTCGTGCCGGTCGCCCGAGATTTGCACCGCCGCTCGCAGCGAGCCGGTCGTGCCCGGCTCATGTCCGGTGTCTCCGTCGCCGCAGCCCGGCAGGCCCGCGAGCGCGCCCGCCGCCACAAGATATTTCATACGCATGCTGATACCTCGCCCTTTCACTGAGCCAGAGGCCGCCCCTACGCGGCCAGCCGGCTCGAGCGAAAGAAGGTAGCAGGCAACGGCCTCCGTCACTCTGGGATATTGTTCACTCGTACATTTCTTTTCACGCTAACGTCGTTGGGTGACGAGCTTCGGACATGTGGAATCGCGAGCAACCTCACGACGTGCGTGAAGCTCTCTTCGGAGGGCGCGAGCGCGTGCGAGTCTGGGATCTCGCGCCCGGGCCGGCCTCGCCGTTTGCCGCCGTGCTCGCCTGTGAGCTCGAGCCGGGTGGCGCCGTCGGCACGCACCAACAAGAGCATTTTCCCGAGCTCGTGATCGGGGTCGAGGGGCGCGGGAGCGTGCTCGTGAACGGCGTGCGCTCGCCGCTCGAGAGCGGCAGCGTCGCAGAGCTGCCGCTCGGCCACACGCTGTCGATCACGAACGAGTCGCGCGACGCGCCGCTGCGCTACCTGATCGTGAAGGCGCGAACCGCGGGCTGAGCGTCCGGGAACGGCCGCCCCGGAGCTGGCAGCACACGACGCTCGTCTCGCGCTAAGGTACCCCCCAAAACCTCGAACGCTTCGAGGCCCCTCCATGCGACGCCGCGACACCGATTCATCCGAGGACAGCGCCGAGGACAGCGCAGAGGATCTCACCTCGCGCTCGGACGTGAAGCGCGCGAACCGCGTCGTGGAGGAGACGCTCGCGCGGCTGAGCCTCGCTCTCTTCGAGATGTCGCCGCGCAGGCTCGCGGCGCTCGAGCTGCCCGAGGCGGTGTACGAGACCGTGATGGATGCTCGCGCCATGAAGAATGCACGAGCGCGGAAAAGGCAGCTCGGGCTCGTGCGGGTCGCGCTGCGCGGCGCGGATTGGGCGGCGATTCAGGAGAAGCTGCGCTACGTGTCCGAAGGGCGCGAGCCGCCCGCCGTGCCCGAGAACGGCGAAGGCCCCGGCGCGGGTGCCGGCGCCTTGTGGGTCGCACGCTTGCTCGGCGAAGGGTTCGCGGGCATCGACGCGTTCCTCGTCGACTACCCGCGCACGGATCGCGCGCGATTGCTCGATCTCGTCAACCGGGTGGATCGCGCCACGGGCGAGCAGCGCGCGAAGGCCGAACGCAAGCTCGCCGACGTCGTGCAGAACATTCTCGCGAGCGGACGCCGCTGAACGCGGGCTCGCGCAACGACCGCTTTTGAGTCGCGCTACTTCAGCGTCGTCTGCGCGGAGAGCAGGCTCTTGTCGCCTTGGAGGAACTCGGCTTGGAACACGGCGCCCGACGCCGCCTGGCTGCTCGGCACGGTCGCAGTCACGGTCGTCGCGGCGTCGGCCGCAACGACGAGATCCTTCTCGGCGACGACGGCGCCGGCGAGCTTCAAGACGGCCTTCACGGTCTGGTTCGGCAACGTGAGGGTGGTGGCGGCGCTGAGCACGGTATCGGTGCCGCTCACGGAGCTCGAGAGGTACGCGGCGCCGTTTTCGCTCGCGGCCGTGATCTCCTGCAGGCCGAGGGTCGCGAAGTAGCGGTCGCTCCAGGTTTTCACCTCGTTCGCCGCGAGCGTGCCGCGCGACCAGAATTCGGGCGTCACGCCGTGCCACATCTCGATCGTGGGGCGGAGCCACGTGTCCGGATCGTCGATGTCGATGCTGAGGCTCTGCTTGCCGAACGTCCAGAGCTTGAGACCCTGCGTGACCTCGTTCTTGGAGACGCGCAGGTAGCTCATGTGGTTCGTGTCGTTCGCGAGCCCCGACCAATTCGCGCTGTATTTCGGGTTCGCGAAGCAGGTGCCCTGATCCGCCCAGTTCTTGAACTGAACGAGGTTCTTCCACTTGAAGACCTCGCCGGTCACGCGCTCCTCGGCGTCGCCGAACCAGGCCCAGGAGCTCTCGAGGCAGTGGACCTGATCCATCTGCGCGAGGATGCGCGTGTCGAGCGGGATCGCGGTCTGTCCCGGCATGGAGCCTGGCGCGAGCGTCGTGACCGTCCAGTACTCGAAGCTCGGAACGGCCGTGCTGCGCGTGTTGGTGAGCTTCGTGGAAAGGTCGAGGGCGCTGCTTCCCGCGCGGAGCGTCACCTCGAGCTCTACGAGCACGTCCGTGCGGCCCACGTCGTACTTCGCGGGGACGCCCGCCGCGAGCTCCTTGTCGTCTTTGCGCGACATGCGCACGGTGACGGCCTCGGGGCTCTCGCTCACGACCTCGAAGTCGTAGGGCTGGTTCCAGTACTTCCCGTGCTCGGGCTCGGGGAAGCTCGGGAAGATGCCGCCCATGATCACGAGGTAGTCGTAATAGAAGATGCCCTCTTGCATCAGGTACGGAGTACCGATGGGGTTCTGATACAGAAGCTCGCGGTTCGTGGGCTTGTGCAGGATGCTCAGGATGCGACCGCCGTAGCTCGGCAGGATCGTCACCTTGAGGTAGCCGTTTTCGAGCACCCAGGTGTCGTAGGCAGTCGTGATCGGGGTCGCGGCGGGGCTCGTCGGGCCGTTCCACACGCCGTCGGCGTTCACTTCGATGGGGAAGTGCTTGAACATGTACGTCGAGGCGCTCTTCGTCACCTTGTCCGTGACGTTGGGCATGCCGCCGGAGCCCCCGCCGCCCGTTACCGCACCGCCCATTCCACCCGGTCCACCGGCACCGCCGGCGCCCGCGTCTGCTCCGCCACCGCCGCCGCCGGCGCCGCTCATTGCTCCGGAGCCCGCAGCGCCCGACGCTCCAGCCGTCGTGTCGCTGCTCTTGCCCGCGACGTTGCCGCTGCCGCCACCGCCGCCCGCGCCCGAGCTCGCCCCCGCGCTCATACCGCCGCTGCTCGGTGTGCCGGCTCCGCCGCCCGCCGAGAAAGCTCCCGCGCCAGTGCCGCCGCTGCCCGCCGAACCGCCAGTGCCACCGCCACCGTCGTTCGTCGAGCATGCGAGCGTCGTCGCCAAGCAGAGCGTCGCGAGCCAAGTGCCCCCGAACGGCCGAAGAGCGGACGCCCAAACAAGATTCGGATCAGTCATCGGAGTCATCGTCAAACGTTGCCTGAACCCACCACGGCGGCGCCCTCGCTGCCACCCTCGCCACCCGGGGACAGCAGAGCTTCTAGCAGAAAATTCTGCGGCTCTAGCGCCGTGCCCGCGTCTACCGGTGATTGGCCTGAAGAACCACGCCCAGCTCGACCGCGAGCGTGAGGGCTTCGCGACATTCCTGACAGACTCCTGTCAGCGGGGGGCGTTAGGTCATGGGCATTCGGAAACGGGGGAAAATCTCCTCCGCGTCAAGCGAGCCACCGCTCGAAAGGAGAGCAGCATGTCCAATCTTCGTCCCGTGGGTCACCACACCGTTACGCCGTCCTTCGTCGTCAAGGGGGCCGCCAAGGTCGTCACATTTCTCGAGAAGGCGTTCGGGGCCAAAGTCGTCGATCGGTACGACGGGCCCGAGGGCTCACTGATGCACGCCGAGCTCATGATCGGCGACACGGTCGTCATGTGTGGCGAGCCGATGCAGGGCTGGGAGCCGATGCCGGGGGCGTTCAGCTACGTCGACGACGCGAAGGCCGTGGACGCCACGTTCAAGCGTGCGCTCGACGCCGGGGCGACCGCGATCAACGAGCCCAAAAACATGCCATGGGGCTACCGCGCCGGGAGCGTGAAGGATCCGGGCGGCAGCCGCTGGACGATCTGCTCGATCGTCGAGATCGTGTCACGCGAGGAGATCGTGCGGCGGATGGCCGACATGAAGATGTAGTCGGTCGCACGAATGCGAGCGCTCGAGCACGAGACGCTTGAAGGCGCCTCGTGCTCCGAGCACGGTTCCGTGCCTTCTGCTCAGCGTTTCAGCACCGCGTAGAAGGTCCGTTCCTTGCGCCAAACGAGTAGAGCGAGCCCTTCTTTCGACGCGTTCCACCGCTCTGAAACCTCGTCGGGCTTGGTCACCGGCTTCCGAGCGGCTTCGACGATCACGTCGCCCGTCTCGAGGCCGGCGTCTGCAGCCGGGCTGTTCGGCTGGACACTCGCCACGACGACGCCGTTCACGGACGCAGGCACGTCGAGCTTTTGCCGCAGCGAAGCGTCGAGGGGAGCCAGCGTGAGCCCCGCGGAGCCGTTCGATGCGTCGCTCCCGGGCGCCTGCTTGTCCTGTTCGTCGGGCGAGAGCCGACCGAGGGTCGCCGTGAGGGTCTTTCGTTCAGCTTGTCGCACGATGTCGAGGCGCACGGCTTTGCCGACGGCGGACGACGCGATGAGATTGCGGAACTGTCCCGTGGTTTGGACGGACTTGCCGTCGATGCTGAGCACGACGTCGCCGCGCAGGACGCCCGCCTTGTCCGCGGGCCCCCCCGGCTCCACCCCGCTCACGAGGATGCCGTCGAGCGTCCTCAGGTCCAGCGCCTTCGCGAGGTCCGAGTCCAGATTCTGAATCGTCACGCCGAGAAAACCGCGTTCGACGTGGCCATGCTCGGCCAAGCTCTTGACGATGGGGGCCGCCATGCTGCTCGGAATCGCGAAGCCGACGCCCTGGTACCCGCCGGTCCGCGAGAGGATGGCGGTCGGCACACCGACCAACCGCCCGTCGAGATCGACGAGCGCTCCGCCCGAATTTCCCGGATTGATGGCGGCGTCCGTCTGAATGAAATCCTCGTACGCTTCGATCCCGAGATCGGCACGGCTCGTCGCCGAGACGATGCCCATCGTGACGGTCTGGCCCACGCCGAACGGGTTGCCGATGGCGAGCACGATCTGACCGAGCCGGAGCTTCGACGAATCGGCGAAGCTCAGCGACGAAAGGCCGCTCACGTCACCCTCGATCTTCAGCACGGCAAGGTCGCTCTTCGCGTCCGTGCCGACGACCTTGGCCTTCAGCACGCGCTTGTTTTGCCCCGTGACCTCGAGCTCCTTCGCTCCTTCGACCACGTGGGCGTTCGTGACGATGGTGTCGGGACCGACGATCACTCCCGAGCCGATGCCGCGCTCGATGCGCTCTCTGCCTTGAGGCGCCGGAAATGGGCTCTGGCCGCCCGGAGGCCCGAAGAAGCGACGGAAGAACCATTCGTCGGGGATCGGCAGCTCGGGCGTCTCGACCCGCGCGACGCGCGTCGATGCCACGCTCACCACGGCCGGCGCGGCGCGCGTCGAGACATCGGCGATGACGTCACCCGTCAGCGTAGCGGGCGGTCCCTGCGCTGGCGTGCCGGGCTTGTTCGGCGCGGCAGTCTCGCTCGAGGCGTCTTTCGGCTGCCGGGAGCAGGAGAGCGCCATGAGCGCGGCGGTGGCCGCCATGGCCAGTGCACGGAGGCGTTGGAACGGAAATTTCATGCTCGAGCTCCTCGGATGGGGCGGGCTCATGCGCCACGCTGCGTCAACGCACCTCGATCTGCGCGACTGAGGTCCCGCGACTCTGCGACACCGGTCCGTCGCAGGCGCCATGAAGCAAGAAGCAGACGCGGCGCGCAGGCGCCGAGCATCACCACCGCCGAGCCCGGGAAGAGCGGCACGCGGGCGAGTGATCCGCCCACGAGACTTTATGACCGCGGCGGGCCGTGCGACGACAGCCACGTCATGTCACTCTCCGAGCGCCTGGTCGCCATACACCGCGAGCTCGACGAGCTCTTCTTGCTACACGCGGAGTGCCTGCTCGAGCGCGAGCTCGACCTCGCGAACGAGCTCCTCGGCGCGTATCGGGAGCTTCTGTACTTGCACATGCAGCACGAAGAAGACGTTCTCCTCCCGCGTTACTCGGTGCTCGGGCCGCTCCCGCGCTTTCCACTCGTGCTTTACACGGGTCAGCACGAGAAGCTCCGAGGGATGCTCGACGTGCTCGTCACTCGCACCAAGTGCCTCGGGGGCGAGGCGCGGTCCGTCCGGCGCGCCGTCCTCGACCTCTTCGAGCGCCACGCGACGTTCAAGCATCTGCTCGAGCACCACGACGGCGCCGAACGCCAGGGATTGTTCGCCGCTCTCGACGCGGCCCCGAGCGACGAAATCGACGACGGCAGCGAGGCGTGGTGGGACCGGCGACACGCGCACGAGGCACTCGCTGAACGGGCGCGCGCCATCTTGGTTTGAATCGAGTCATCGAACGAGCTCAAGACGCTCGACGAAAAGCTCGCGGGCGCGGGTTCGCCTGCGCTCAGCGAGCCGCGACGGAAAGCGGCTCTCGGCTCGCGACGCGCCCGCTCGACGGCGTGCGGAGCGCCCACGAGCTGGCTGCCAGGGCGAGGATCACGAGCGGAACGACGACGTTCGAGGCCGGGTCGCCCGCTGCGGCGTGCGACAGCGCCGCCCCCGTGAGATCGAAGAACATGCCCGCGTAGGCCCACTCCTTCAGCCGTGGAAAACGCGGAGCCAGGATCCTAATGCAGGAACCGCTCGAAACGGCAGAGCTTCTCGCCTTCGTCCGCAGCGTGGAGGAGAAGTCGCTGTCCGGCGCCGCCGCGAAGCTGCGCGTCCCGCGCGTCACCATCAGTCGCCGCTTGGCCCG
>DASUGE010000305.1:0-3746 GCA_036274215.1 Polyangiaceae bacterium
TTGGGAACGGTCCTCGCACTCGCCGCGGCGGTGTTGGTCCTCGTCGGGCTCGGAACGTTCGCGACGATCCGCTTCGGGCGCTCGCAGGGTGGCGAGCGTGAGCTCGCGTCGACGGCGCCACCGGTCGCGACGATCCCGTCAGCCATCCTGGTTCCGCCGGCGGTGACGGCAACGGCGCCGGTAGCAACGGCTCGAACCGCGGAACCGACCACGGCCCCGCCACCCCAGGTCACCCCCGCCGAGCTCACGCCGGTCCAGGCGACGAAAACGCCTGACGCCCCGCCGAAGACGAAGAAGTCGTCCTCCTCGAAGAAGGCCGCACCAGCGCGTGAGCCGGTGAAGGAAGCCGCACGTCCAACGCGTCCCACGACTCCGCCCCCCACTTCCCCGAACCTCGGCGTCCTCGACGAACGACGATGAGATCTCACCGCACACGGCTCATTGGCCACTTCGTCGCCGCAACCGCGACCGCAAGCTTCGTGGCGCTCGTATCGCCCGCCGCACGCGCACAGAGCAACGACACCGTCACGGCCGAAGCGCTCTTTCAGCAGGGCAAATCGCTCCTCTCGCAGAACCGCTTCAGCGAGGCGTGCCCGAAGCTCGCCGAGAGCCAGCGGCTCGATCCCGCGACGGGCACGCTCATGGCGCTGGCGATGTGCCACGAAGGGAGCGGGCAAATTGCGTCGGCCTGGGCCGAGTTCACGGATGTCGAGGGCAGAAGCCGCAAGGATGGCCGCGAGGATCGGCAGAAGCTCGCGCACGATCGCGCGAATGCCCTCCGCGCGCGCCTCTCCACGCTCGAGATCCACGTGCCGCCGGAGGTGTCGACGCTCGACGGCGTGGTCGTGACACGTGACGGCCTGGACATGGGGCGCGGCGTCTGGAACACGGCCCTACCGATCGACGGCGGCGAGCACGTGATCGAGGCCTCGGCGCCCGGCAAGGTCTCGTGGCGCGGCTCCGTCACGGTGAAGGTCGAGAACGACCGCGCGTCACTCAAGGTTCCGCCGCTCAAAGCGGCGCCTGCCGGGACGACGGCCGCCGTGGCGGGGACCACCGCCGCAAGCACCTCCGGGCCGCCATCGACGCAGGACGGGGCCGAGCCGGCACAATCCGGCGCCGGCAAGGCGTCCTCCGGCGGGCTCAGCGCGACGCAGTGGATCGGCATCGCGGCGGCGGGAACCGGCGTCGCCGCGCTCGGCGTGGGCGGCTACTTCCTCGCGACGGCGCTCGGCGAGAAATCCGATTCGAACCAAGCAGGCGACCCCGATTACTGCGACGCGCAAGGTTGCGGCGACACCGGGCAAGCGCTGCGACACGACGCCGTCACACACGGCAACATCGCGACCATTCTCGGCGTCACGGGCGGCGTGCTCGTCGCGACGGGAGCGACGCTGTTCATCGTCGGGGGTAAGAAGACTCAGGTGCAGGGCGTCCTCTCGACGGTGCGCGTCGGTGCTCTTGCCGCACCCGGCGCCGCACGTCTCGAGCTCCGGGGCTCGTTCTAGACGATGCCCGCGGCTCGTTCGCTTCAGCGGGGGGCCTTGCTCCTCTCCTGCGCCAGTGCGGCGGTGGCCTGCAACGGCGTGTTCGACATCACGGAAGGTGCGCCGCGGCACGAGGGCGCCGCGGGCCTCGGAACGCAAAGGGGCGGCGCGAGCACCGGCGCGACCGGCGGCATGAACGGCATCCCGACAGGGGGCACGACGAGTCAAGGCGGCGCGAGCGCGGGCGGCGCGGTGGGGCTTTCTGGCGGCACGGGGAACGCCGCGGGAGCGGGCGCCAACGGTGGGAGCGGCGGTAATTCGGCGAACGGCGGCATGGGCGCGGCCGAAGGCGGCACGGAGCCGGGGACAGGCGGAACGACGGACCACGGCGGGACTGGCGCGAACGGCGGCTCGACGAGCGGCGACGGTGGCACGGGTGGGCAAAACGGCGGCGCAAGCGGCGGCGGCGCCGGGATGGGCGGCACGGCGGGACTGCAGGAAATACTCAACATCGTCGACTATCGAGATTTCCTGATCTGGCCGAAGTGCGACGAGGACAACGCCGGCTTCGAGACCACCTGTAAGTTCTACGGCATGCAGGGGCCGAGCGCCTGCAGCAATCCGGCTTTGCCGTTCGACCAACGTGGGGCTTTCTTGAAGGGAACGATTCCGATCGGCGGCTCCAACGGCACGACGTACGCCGTGCAGGTCCGCGTGTTCGGCGCCGCCACCACGCGCTGCTACGAGAGCGGACAGCTCGCGCCCGTCAATACCGTGAGCGGCACACAGAACTTGTACGTCGGTGGAGAGCCGACGGACAGCTCGTGGACGAGCTTCGAGCTTCACGTGTACGACAAGGACGCGAAACCGCAGGGCGTTTATTACCTGAACGCGCTCCCCCATGACGACGAAACGTCCGGGGTCGCTTGCGAAACGTACTCCACGCAACAGCTCTTCAACGAGATCACGCTCGAGCTTCCCGGCGCCGGTTACGTCGAATGGATCGTCCACGACACGGATTGCGTGATGGATACCAACTGCGAATCGAACACGAGCTGGTGCGCTCCCATCGGGCAGAGCGCGATGAGCGTCCTCGACATGCTCGGGCCGCCCTTCGTCGAGGTGGATACCGGCAAGGGTGACCGGATGATTCCCGTCGACACCCGCTGGGGCGAGCAGAACACTGCCCAATATCCGCAATACATGTACGTGGACGTGAAGCAGGTGAATACGGCTGCGCCGTAAGCAGAGGGGATATGCGTAGCAACGCTCGCTCCGCGCACAGTGCTCCAATCGGTGCTCCTCGACCGGAAGGCGGCGAGGAAAAGACCGAACGCACCTTCCACCCGGGGGCAGCGAGCCTCGTTGCGGTCGTCATCACGAGCGTCGCCTGCAACGCCATCTTCGATATCACCGAGGGAGCATCACGACACTCCGCTGCGGGCGATGACGACGCTACGCAAGCCGGCGTGAGCGGAGCGAGCCCGGGCGCCGGGACCAACGGCATCCCGAAGGGCGGCAAAGGCGGAATAACCGCAGGCGGCGCGGCGGGTCTCTCGATGGGCGGCTCGACTCACGGCGGCTCGAGCAACGGCGGCGCGGGCGGTGCTACGAGCGCAGCGGGAGGCGACGGTACCAACGGCGGCAGCGCGGGCTCGAATCAAGGCACGGGCGGGAGCGCGGAGAATGGCGGCACGGGCGCCGGTACCAATACGGGCGGTGCCGGCGGGGACACGAGCGGCAACGGCGGGAGTAGGGGTGGTACCGCCGGCGCCATGGCGGGCATGGGTGGTGGCGCGGGCGCGGGGCCAAAGACGTTCATCGAAGCGATGCCGATCTTCATTTGGCCGAAATGCTCGGAGGACACGGCAGTTCTCGCGTTGACCTGCGCCTACTACGGCGACGAGACGCTGAGCTCCTGTCCGAGCGGAGGGGCCAAACAGCGCTGGACCTACCCCATCGGCGGCACCAAAGGCACCACCTACCGGGTCGACGTCGTGGCGTTCGGTGCAGTCCAAGAGCACTGCATGACGGGCGGAACACAGGTGGTGCCCCAGTCGACCGGCGCCGTATGGCTGGAGGGTGGCGAGCCCGCCAAAACCGACGGTCCCGTTTTCGAGCTCCACGTGAAGAACGCGACCGGCACCGATGACGCCATGTACTACCTGAACGCGTTCAAGCAGCCGGATGTCGACCCGCAAGACCAGCTCCCCGAGTGCGACACGGAAGCAGTCCTGATGGGGAGCATGCGATTTTTGC
>DASUGE010000306.1:0-12621 GCA_036274215.1 Polyangiaceae bacterium
CTTCGAGCGCGAGCGCCCGCCCGACAAGACGGTCTTCGTTTACGGCGGCCTGAAGTAGCCGGACGGGTTTCTCGAGACCCTATCGGGCAAACCGCATCACTCGCCGCACAGCGGCTGCGAGCTCGGCGCTTCGCAGCGGCCCGCGCTGCAGAATTGACTCACGCACTCCGGGTTGGCGGCGCACTCGGCGCCGTCGTCCTTGAGCGGCACGCAGTGCCCCACGGGGCTCGCTGCATTGCTGCTGCCGTCGCAATAGCCCTCGATGCACTCGGCGCTGATGCCGCACTCGTCGCCCTCGCCTTGCCGAGGCACGATCAGGCCCTCACACTGGAAGCCCGTGAGCGCGCGCAGCTCGTCGCAGGTCTGGTCGCCGTAGTCTCCGAGGCAGCGATCGAGCGCCGTTCCGTCGTACTCGACGCGACCCGCTTCGATCGCGGGCTTCGCGGCGTTCACCTGCGCCTGCACCAGGAACGCGACCGCGACCTCGCAACCGATCACGGTGTCGACGCCGTAGAGCGCCTTGATCGCGTCGGCCGAGCAGCATTCGAACGCCTTCGTGCAGAGGTCCACGGCGACGGCAGCCGCCGCCTCGTCGATGCTCGTGCCGCCGCCGGCGGGGGCGGAGCCGCTCGTACCGCCCGCGCTCGTGGCGCCACCCTTGTCGTTGCCTCCACCTTTGCCGCTGCTGGCGCCGGCGCTCCCACCCGAGCTGGCCGTCCCGCCCGTCCCCCCCGGCGGCGGGCTCGAGAACTCCTTGGAAGAGCCACTGCAGGCCCCAAGGAGGCTCACCACCGCCGCGCCGAGAAGCGTCGTTCGAATAAGCATAGCCCACGACCATAGGGGCAAAATGTCACGCCGGCCAGCCGGCTCCGGCGCGGGAACCCAACAGGCGGGACAAAGTCTCGCGGCTGCGCTGACTTAGCGCCAGCCCCTACACGGCTTTCGTCTGCCAGCGCGCCCGCGCGTCGGCGATGGCGGCGACGACGGCACTGCGGGCAGGCCCGCCGATCAGGCTCCGCCGCTCGACGGCGAGCGCGGGATCGAGCGCCGCGGCCCGCTCTTTCGAGGCCAGCGCCGGGTGAGCGGCGGCGAAGATCGCGTCGGGGAGCGCGCCGAGCTCCACGCCTTTGGCCTCCGCTTCGCGCACGAGCGCGCCCACGATGTGATGCGCCTCGCGGAACGGCACGCCCGCGAGCGCCAAGAAATCCGCGAGGTCGGTCGCACAGAGGTGCCCCTTGTCGAGCGCTTGGCGCATGCGCTCGGCGTCGAAGCGGCAGGTCTCGAGCGCGCCCGCGAGCGCTTCGAGGCACGGCAGCACGCAGTCGAACGCGTCCATGATGGGGCGCTTGTCCTCCTGCAGGTCGCGGCCGTAACCGAACCCGAGGCTCTTCTCGAGCGCGAGCAGGCTCATGAGGGCGCCCATCGCGCGCGCGGCTCGACCGCGCACGAGCTCCGCCACGTCGGGATTCTTCTTCTGCGGCATCATCGACGAGCTCGTGGAGAAGCCGTCCGACAGCGCGACGAATCCGAACTCGGACGACGACCACAAGACGAGCTCCTCCCCGATGCGCGAGAGGTGCACGGCGAGCACGGCGAGCGCCGAGGCGATTTCCATGAGGAAGTCCCGGCTACCGGTCGCGTCGATCGAGTTCCGCGTCGGGCGCTCGAAGCCGAGCTCCGCCGCGACGCCCGCGCGATCGAGCGGAAATCCGCTGCCGGCCACGGCGCCGCTACCGAGCGGGCACTCGTTGGCGCGGCGCAGGGCATCGGTAAGGCGGCCGCGATCGCGCCACACGAGCTCCTGCCAGGCCATCAAGTGGTGGGAGAGCCGACTCGGCTGGGCGCGCTGGAGGTGCGTGTACGCCGGCATCAGCACGTCGAGCTCCGCTTCCGCGCGCGCGAGCAGCACGGCGCCGAGCCGGTCGAGCGCGGCGAGCGTCGTCACGCCGAGCCGCCGGCAGTAGAGGCGGAGATCCGTCGCGACCTGATCGTTCCGCGAGCGACCGGTGTGGAGCTTGCCACCCACCGGCCCGACGAGCTCGACGAGGCGCGCCTCGACGTTCATGTGCACGTCTTCGCGATCGCGACGAAACACGAGCTCGCCTCGCTCGATCTCCTGGCTGACCTTGCCGAGCCCGTCGACGATCGCGTTGGCGTCCGCCTGGCTCACGACGCCGGCGCGCGCGAGGCCGCGGGCGTGCGCGATCGAGCCCTGGATGTCCTCACGCCAGAGCTCGCCGTCCACGTCGACGCTGGTATTCAGCCGCTCCATGGCGGCATCGAGTCCGTTCGGAAGCCGTCCTCCGCGAGCAAGAGTCATGGTGGAGGGAGCTTAGCCCAACACGGACGCGAGCTCGCCACGCGTGATGGCGTCCAGCCGGGCGAGAAAACGGCGAAAATCCCGCGCCGGACGCTCGCCGTCGCGAGCGCGCAGCTCGAAGTCGGTGATGCGTGACGTGACGAAGCGAAGGCAGCCGAGCGCGCCTTCGACCCGCACGGCGCGACGCTCGGCGGCGTCGAGCGGACGCTCGGCCACGTACCCCTCGACGAGCGCGCCGGCGAGCGCCAGGTCGAACGCGTCCCGGTAGCACCACGCCGCGATCGTCACCATCAGGTCGTAGACGAAGGGGCCGTGGAACGCGCTCTCGAAGTCGAGCAGCGCCGCGATTTCGCCGCGTTGCCAGAGCACGTTGTCGCGGAACAAGTCGCCGTGCACGACGCCGTGCGGAAGATTCGGATCGCGCTCCGCCACGTAGCGCGCGTAGAGCTCACGCACGCGCTGCACGTCCGCGAGCAAAGCGGAACCTGCGCCTTCGCGCTCGACGCGCGCGAGCCGCTCCAGCATGTCGTGCGGACCGAAGCGACCGGGCCCGAGCTCCGGCAGCTTCGGGCTGGCGAGATGAACGCGAGCGAGCGCGCGCCCCACGCGCCGGCACGCGTCCGGCGTCACGCGGCCGAGGCACAGGCTCTCCCCTTCGACCCAGGGGAACAGGGCGAACGGCTTCTCGCCCAAGGTCGGCACGGGACCCGTGCGCGGCAGCGGCTCCGAGACCGGGATGCCGTCCGCCGCGAGCGCTGCGAGCAGCGCCAATTCCCGCTCCGCGCCGGCCTTGCCCTGCTCCTCGTACAGGCGCGCGAAGAGCACGCGGCCACCCGCCGCCGTCGCGCGAAAGTTCGAGTTCACCGAGCCGACGCTGAGGGCCTCGATACTCGAAAGCTCGACGCCGTAAACGCGGGCAAGACGCTTGGCGTCGTCGAGGCCGAGGGCGGTGAGCAGTGCCACGCCCGCTTCCCTACACCGGAGACCGTCCCGGCGGATCGTGAATTTTGGGGGCCCGCTTCGCTCGAGGCCCCCAAAATTCACTGGCCTATGCCCGGATCTGTCTGCCGGTTGTTCTCGTTCTTCACGGCTCCTGGATCACCGTGTTCGGCAGCTCGTCGTCGTTCTGCTCCTCGGCCGGCGCCACCTCGGCGAGCACAGCGCCGAGCCGCTCGAGCACCTCGAGGATCCCCTGCGCTGCGACGCCCCGGCGAATGGCGGCGACCAAGTGATCGATGTGAGCCTGCCACCCGGTTTGGCCGAGCCGGGCGTCGATCGCCTTGTCCCCGAGGATCACGACCTGCCGCTCGAGCTCCGAAACCAGGAGGAGGACGCCGGTTTGCGAGCGAGTGCGATAAAGGCCGTGCCGGGCAAACAGAGCGGAGGCATGCTGCTCGACCTGACGCCGCGCCGCGCTGCGCGAAACGAGCAGACGCTCGAGCGCACGAAGCCCGAAGAAGGCGAACGCCGCGAAGCCCACGGCGAGCTCCACGACCAGCACGTAGCGTGCGTCGAGGCGCGGCAGTGCTTCGAGCCACGCGAGGCCCGCAACGAGCGCCACGGCGAATGCGACCAGCGCGCGCTCCAGCGTCGTCTGCGTGCTCCGCCGGACGACCGCGACGACGACCTCCGCCTCAGTTCGCTTCTCGAGCTCCCCGATCGCGGATTCGATTCGTTTGCACTCCGACTCGGTGAGCAACCGCATCGCCGTCACCAGCCTCCCGAGGCGCCGCCGCCACCGAAGCCGCCGCCACCGCCACTGAAGCCGCCGCCGCCTCCGCCACCGCCACCGAAACCGCCGAAGCCGCCACCTCCACCAAAGCCGCCGCCACCCGAGAAACCTCCATGGAAGCCACCGTCGCCCCCACCGCCTCCGTACCAATAGGGGTGCCAACCACCCGGGCCTGGGCCGCCGCCTCCGCGGCGTATCAGCCAGAGAAGAACCAAGGCCGGCCCCACGATGAACAAGAGGTAAAAGTTCGCTGGGAGGCCGCGGGAGCGAGTCGGCTGCGCCGCACGGTCCGTCCGTTCGCTTTGATCGGCCTTCATCAGCGCCGCGAACGCGAGCTCGACTCCGCCCGCGTAATCGTTCGCGCGAAACGCGGGCGCGATGACGTTGCGGATGATGCGAGACGACTTGGCGTCGGTGATGTTGCCCTCGAGCCCATACCCGACCTCGATGCGAACCTTCCTCTCCTTCTTCGCGATCAGGAGCAGGAGGCCGTCGTCCACCTTCTTCCGGCCGAGCTTCCACTTCTCCACGGTGCGTAGGGAAAAGTCCTCGAGCGGATCACCTTGGAGCGAGTCGATCGTGAGGAGGACGAACTGGTGTCCCGTCTTCTCCTCGTAGCCGGCGAGCCGCTCTTCGAGGGCTCGAGCGCGATCCGGGGGCAGGAGCCCCGCGTGATCGTTCACGCGCCCTTCGAGGCTCGGTACCTCGAGCGCGAACGCGGGCACCGCGACGAGGAGCACCGCGAGCGCGAGCCCGAGCGCCAGTGCCCGCAGGAAACTCACCGGGAAAATCCCCTCAAAGCTCTACGGCGGGCGCTTTTTCGAGCGCGGGCGCGACGCTGAACGTCGGCCGAACCGCCTTGTGCCGGAGGCTCGCGCCGAGGCTCGTGGGGAAGCGCTCCACCACCTTGTTGTATTCGGCGACGTTCTCGATGTAGCGCTTGCGGGCGACGGCGATGCGATTCTCCGTGCCTTCGAGCTGCGCCTGCAGATCGCGGAAGCCCTCGGTCGCCTTCAGATCCGGGTAGCGCTCCACGACGACCATGAGCCGCGAGAGCGCGCCCGTGAGGCCCTGCTGCGCCTCCTCGAACTGCTTCAGCTTCGCCGGATCGTCGATCACCGACTGATCGACCTTCACGCCCGCGACCTTGGCACGCGCTTCGACGACGCTCTCGAGCGTCGACTTCTCGAAGGCGGCGTTGCCCTTCACGACCTTCACGAGGTTCGGCACGAGATCGGACCGTCGTTGGTACTGATTCTGCACCTCGGCCCACGACGCCTTCACGTCCTCGTCGCGGTCGATGATCTCGTTGTAGCCGCAGCCGGAGACGCCGGCGGCCAAGAACGCGCCGGCGAGTACGAGGGCGAGCGTGCGAGCCAAGCGCGGAAACAACTCCAGAAAAAGCGCGGACGAGCGGGCAGTATTCGGCATTGAGGGCCCTTTCCCCTCACCCATTAAGGCCGGCCGCGCGGGTGCGCAAGGGCGGCGGCGTGGAAGTCCGTGGCCCTATGGGCTTTTTGGTCACTCGTCGTCGCGGCGCGGGCGGCGATTGCAGTCGAGCACCTGCTTGCGCACGCGGACGGCGTCCGGCGTGATCTCGGCGAGCTCGTCGCGATCGATGAACTCGAGCGCGGTGTCGATCGAGAGCAGGTGGGGAGGCGTGAGGATCACGTTCTCGTCGCGGCCGGCGGCGCGAATGTTCGTGAGCTTCTTTTCGCGCGTCACGTTCACGTCGAGGTCGTTCGGACGATTGTGCTCGCCGACGATCATTCCCTCGTACACCTCGACACCAGGGCCGATGAACATGACGCCACGCGGCTGGAGGTGGAAGAGCGCGTAGGGCGTCGTCACGCCGCGCCGGTCGGCCACCATGGCGCCGTTCGGGCGGCGGAGCATCGGGCCCGCGTACGGCTCCCAGCCTTCGAACAACGAGTTCAAGAGGCCCATGCCGCGCGTCTCCGTGAGGAACGCCGAGCGGAACCCGATCAGGCCGCGCGACGGCACGACGAACTCGAGGCGCGCCCGGCCGAAGCCGAGGTTCGCCATCTTCATGAGCTTGGCGCGACGCTCGCCGAGGCGCGTCGTGACGGCGCCGACGTATTGCTCCGGCACGTCGATGCTCACGCGCTCGATCGGCTCCGATTGCACGCCGTCGACTTCCTTGATCACGACTTCGGGCATGCCGAGCGCGAACTCGTACCCTTCGCGCCGCATCGTTTCGGCGAGCACGGCGAGCATCAGCTCTCCGCGGCCGTACACGATGAAGGTGTCGGGCTCGGGCGTGTCCTCGAAGCGCAGGGCGAGGTTACGGCGCGCCTCGCGCTCGAGGCGGTCGCGCACGTGGCGCGAGGTGACCCATTTGCCCACTTTTCCGGCAAACGGCGAGGTGTTCACGACGAAGCGGATCTTGATCGTCGGCTCTTCGACGTGGATGCGCGGCAGCGGCTCGATGCGCTCGGGCGCCGTCAGCGTGTCGCCGATCTGCACCTCTTCGAGCCCGGCGACGCAGACGAGGTCGCCCGCCTGGGCCGATTCGACCTTCACGCGCCGCGGGCCCTCGTAGGCGTAGAGGGCGCTCACGCGAGCGGGGTGGTTGCCGTTGAGCGCCGCGAGCTGCACCGTGCTGCCGACCTCGATGCGACCGCGCCACACGCGGCCGATGCCGAGGCGGCCGACGTAGTCGTCGTGCTCGATGTTGTGGACGAGGAGCTGGAGCGGCTCCTTCGGATCGCCCCCCGGCGGCGGCACGCGCTCGAGGATCGTCTTCATCAGCGGCTCGAGGTTTTCGCCCGCGTCGCCGAGCTCCTTCTTCGCGATGCCCTGCTTGCCGATGGCGTAGAGGCAGGGAAAATCCGTCTGCGCGTCGCTGGCCTCGAGCTCGCAGAAGAGGTCGAAGACCTCGGTGAGCACGTCGTCGGGGCGCGCGTCGGAGCGGTCGATCTTGTTGACGACGACGATCACGGGCAGGCCGAGCTCGATCGCCTTGCCGAGCACGAAGCGCGTCTGCGGCAGCGGGCCCTCCGCGGCATCGACGAGCAAGAGCGCGCCGTCCGCCATCTTCAGCGTCCGCTCGACCTCGCCGCCGAAGTCGGCGTGGCCGGGGGTGTCGATGATGTTGATGGTCGTGTCTTTGTAGCGAACGCTGCAGAGCTTCGCGAGGATGGTGATGCCGCGCTCGCGCTCGAGATCGTTCGAGTCCATGACGCGCTCGACGACTTGCTCGTTCGTGCGGAACGTCCCGGTCTGGCGCAGCATGGCGTCGACCAGCGTGGTCTTGCCGTGGTCGACGTGTGCGATGATGGCGACGTTTCGAATGCCGTCGGCGTGGCTCATGGGGGCCCCCCTTTAGCACCTCGGCGTGTCTCGCCCAGGCGCAACCGGCTTCTTGCCGGGCCGATTCACGAGAATGCGGCGTTTATGGGCCCTTTTGAGCTGTCTCAGCGCGGTACTTTGCGGCGCCGTGGGCTGCGGAAGCGGCTTCGGCTCGGCGCTGGAGGCGTTCCACGACGGGCGGCTCCCTCAGGCAGCGGCGGAGCTCCGGAGCGTCGAGGTCGAGATGGGGACGGCCCCGGCGCGAGAGCAGGCTCGCTACGCCCTCTACCGGGGACTCACCGAGCTCGGGCTCGGAAACGCACGCGTCGCCGAGCGATGGCTCGCGCAGGCGTGGCACGCGGACGCAAGTGATCCACACGTGTTCGATGCGAAGGAGCACGGCGAGCTCCTCGCGGCCTGGCGGAGCCTCGGTCATCTGCCGGGCGAGGCCGGATGAGCGCTACTTCGCGCGGCGGCTCACGATGCGGTCGAGCGCCACGACCTCGTCCCACGCGTTCTCGTGGCCTTCGTAGTGGACCTTCACTTTGTCGCGCCCGACGGGCTCGAGCACGAGGGCGGCGTACACGCTGCCGCGCCAGGTGACGCGCACGCGATCCCCTTCGTGAAAGGGATTGATGCCGAGCCCCGCCGCGGCGCTACCGGTGGGCGCCCCCGCGGCGCGCGTCACCTTCTCGGGCGGCGGGGGCGGCGTGAGGGGGCCCTGAATTCGGCCGCGAATGCGATCGAGGCCCACGTCCTCGTCCCAGTGCGTGTCGTAGCCGTCGAAATGGACGCGGTAGCGCGCGGGGCCGTGCACCTCGAGCACGTGAGCCGGATAGAATTTGCCTTCTTCCCACTCGACGAGCACGTGCTCGCCGACGCGGTACGGCTTCTTGCAGCCGGCGAGCAGCAGCGCGAAGAGGAGCACGCTCCACCGCTCGCGCGAGGAGCGGCGACGGGCGGTCATCCGGGCGCCTGCACGGGCCGCGACGGCTCGCTGCGGACGGGCTTCGGCGTCCAGCCCGTCTTGGTCAGCGCGGGATGCTCGCCCTCCACCGCGGCCGCGATCGTCGCGCGCGCATGCCGGTACGCGTACTCGAGGATGCGACGGCGCACCTCGAAGCTCGCGGGGTTGCCGAAGAAGAGCAGGCTCTCGGCCGGCTCGGGCTCGATCGTGAGCACGGCCCTGCCCTGCGCTTCCGCGCCTTTCACCTGGTCGCGTAACGCGCGCGCCGAGCCGATGCGGATCGCCTGGTTGATGATGGTCAGAAGCCCGCGATCCCTGAGACCCGCGCCCCCGTCGCCAGCTTTGAGCGGCACGAGCGGGTTCACGACGACGATCACGTCGGCGCCCTCGGCCACGGCGACCTCCGCGTGCACGACTTGCCCCGCGCCCGGGTTCAAGTAGTGACGCTCGCCGACGCGCACGGGCGAGAAGAAGGGTGGGATCGCCATCGAGGCGATGCACGCGCGCGTGACGGGAACCTCCGCGGCGCTGCCGGCGCCGAACAGCGTGAGCTCACCGGATTCGAGATCGTGCGCGAGGATGCGCACGGGACGCGGCATCGCGAAGAAGCTGTTCGGCACGCCCCGCCGAATGAAAAAGTCCTCGAGGAAGCGCTCGTAGCCCTCGAGCGAGAAGAATCCGCCGGGCAGCGCGTCCGCGAGCTTGTCGAGCTGCTCCCACAGGGCCGCCGACGGTGGCGCGCCGCCGCGCATGAACGCGCCCGCACCTTCGCTGAACGCCGCCATCAACGCGGGCACGGTGCGCCGCCACTCGCCGAAGTCGATGCGCAAGAGGTGCTTTCGCTCGAGCCCGAAGTAAACGTCGGCCGGATCGAGAAACGCGCGGTAGATGCGCTGGATCGGCAACCCACCCGCGAGCGCAGCCGCCACGCTCGCCCCGCCGCTCGACCCCACGTAGAGATCGAAGCTCGAGACCTCGAGCCCGTCGAGCGCATCCTCGAGCGCCGCGAGCGCGCCGATCTGGAACATCGCGCCGGCCGCGCCGCCGCCCGGCAAGCACACGGCTACCTTCGCCTTCGTCACGTTGCCTCCGGTGCGGGCGCCGGCGGCCCGTCGAGCGAACGAGCCCGCTCGGCGATGCTGTTGCCGCGGGCGAGCTTGAGGAACACGCCGAAGAGGACCACGGAGAGCAACGTCGAGCTCACCAGAATCACGGGCCGCTGCAGGAGCGCGTCGGCCTTCCCAGCGCTGAACGCCATGACCACGGCCGTGCCATTGAAGGCGCCGTGCAGCAAGACGCCCGGCCAGAGCGAGCCGCTCGCGGCCCGGAGCGACGCGAGACAAGAGGCCAAGAGGAAGAGCGGCGGCCAGAAGCGCGGCTCGGCGTGGACCAGCGTGAAGAGCAGGCTCGTGGTCACGCTCGCGGAGACCACGCCGGCGGCCGAACGCAGGCCCGTGAAGAGCGCACCGCGATAAAGGAGCTCCTCGACGACGGGACCGAGCACCCCGACCACGGTCGCGAGCGCCACGGCGTGCACGCGATTGCGCGGGACGAGCAGCGCGGCCAGGTGATCGTGGACCTCCTTCGGCATCGGCGCGAGTTTCTCCATCGCGGACTGCAAGAAGTCGATGGGCGCACGCAACGCGAGCCCGAGCGCGAGGGCCGTCACGAGCAGCAGCACCGGAGCGCGGCGGAGCGCGAACAGATCCTCGAAGGAGCGCCCCGGGCGGCGCGCCGAGAAGAGCGCGCAGGCACAGAGGTAGACGACGACCTGGATCCCGACGCCGAGCACCAGATCGTGCGCCAGACTGGGCACGAACAGCGCGACGTTCTGCACCGCGATCACGAACGCGAGCATCACCCCGAGCGACCAGGTCACCGCCTGTCCGTGCGTCAGATCGGGTTTCACTGGCGAAACGTCCGTGCGCCGCGCAGGTGCGGCGGCACCCCGCGCTTGACCACCGTATCGCTCGCGAACGCAGCGAGCGTGTCCTGGTGGTCGATCGTGTAGTGGAGACCCCGGCTCTCGCGCCGGCTCGCGGCCGAGCCGATCACGAGCTCTGCAACCGTGGCGATGTTTCTGAGCTCGAGGAGATCGCGCGTCACGAGGTGCTTCCAGTAATACTCCTGGATCTCCTCCTCGAGCATCGCGACGCGGCGCGAGGCGCGGCGCAGGCGGGCGTCGCTGCGCACGATGCCGACGTAGTTCCACATCAGCCGGCGGAGCTCGTCCCAGTTGTGCGTCACGACGACGGCCTCGTCGCTCGGCACGGCCGAGCCCGTCTGCCATTCAGGGACCGTCGGGACCGGCGTTTCACGGAGCTCGGAGATGAGACCGGCGAGCTTCTCGGCCGCGCGCCGCGCGAACACGAGCCCCTCGAGCAGCGAGTTCGAGGCCAGCCGGTTCGCCCCGTGCAGGCCCGTACACGCCGTTTCGCCGAGCACCCACAGCCCCGGCAAACTGCTGCGCCCGTGGAGATCCGAGGTGACACCGCCGCAGAGGTAATGGGCAGCGGGCACGACGGGGATGCCCTGCGTCGCGATGTCGATGCCGAAGCGCGCGCACTCGGCGTAGATGCCCGGGAAGCGTGCCTTCAAGAAATCGCGCGACTGGTGCGTGATGTCGAGCAAGACGGAGTCTGAGCCCGTCCGCTTCATCTCGAAGTCGATCGCGCGCGCCATCACGTCGCGCGGCGCGAGATCGCCGAGCGGGTGGTGACGCTTCATGAACGGCTCGCCCGTGGGGAGCCGCAGCGTCGCGCCCTCACCGCGCAGCGCCTCGCTCACGAGGAAGCTCTTGGCCTTGGGCTCGTACAGAACCGTGGGGTGGAACTGGAAGAACTCCATGTTCGCGACCTCGGCGCCCGCGCGGAAAGCCATGGCGATGCCGTCGCCCGTCGCGACGTCGGGGTTCGACGTGTAGAGGTACACTTTGCCGGCGCCGCCCGTCGCGAGCACCGTCGCGCGCGCGACGATCGTCTCGACGACACCGCGTTGCTCGTCGAGGACGTACGCGCCGACGCACTGGTCCGGACCGCCGAATTTCGAGAGCGTGATGAGATCCACGCCCATGTGCCACTCGAGGAGCCGAATGTTGGGCGACGCCTTGACCGCGGCGATGAGCGCTCGCTCGATCTCGCGCCCGGTGATGTCGCCCGCGTGGACCACGCGACGCTCGCTGTGCGCACCCTCGCGCCCGAGATCCCACTCGCCGTCCTCCGCGCGCGAAAATTGCGCACCGAGATCAGCGAGCCAGCGCACGGCCGCGGGTCCCTCGCGCACGCAGAGGTCGACGACGACGTCGTGACAGAGCCCGGCGCCCGCGGCGACCGTATCGGCGGCGTGCTTCTCGAACGAGTCTTCGGGAGAGAGCACGGCGGCCACACCACCCTGTGCGTAGGCGGTCGCCGCTTCGTCGGCGGCGCGTTTCGTCACGACGATCACCTCGCCGTGACGCGCGGCACGGAGCGCGAAGGAGAGGCCGGCAATGCCGCTGCCCAACACGAGAAAATCGGCGGAGAGGGTCACGTTGCCCCGCTTTCTAGCAAGGAATCCGCCGACTGCACCGTCGGCCTAGGGGCCGACCCACAACGGTTGCCGAATCGGCCCGCGGCTGATGAAATGAGCGGCTGTGAAGGTCCTCGTCCCCCTCAAGCGCGTCGCCGATCCCGACAACGCCAACAAGATCAAGCTCGCCCCGAACGGCGCGGCCGTCGACACGACGGGCCTCGAATGGAAAATGAATCCGTTCGACGAGTACGCCCTCGAGGCGGCGCTCCGCCTCACCGAGAACGGTAAAGCGCCCAAGCAGCGCCTCGGCGAGGTCGTCGTGGTCACGCTCGGCCCGAAAGAGTGCGAGCAAACCCTGCGCTCCGCTCTCGCGACCGGCGCGGACCGCGCGATCCGCGTCGATACCACCGACGACGCCCTCGACGGGCGCCTGGTCGCACACGCCCTGAAGAGCATCGTGCTCGCCGAAAAGCCCGACGTGGTCCTGCTCGGCAAGCAGGCGGTCGACGGCGACAGCAATCAGGTCGGGCAGCGTCTCGCGGAGCTCCTCGATTGGCCGATGGCCACGTTTGCCGCGACCATCCGCGAAGAGCAAGGCGCGCTGCTCGTCGGCCGTGAGGTGGACGGCGGCGTGCTCACGCTGCGCGTGAAGCTGCCGGCGGTCGTCACCGTCGATCTGCGTATCGTGTCGCCGAAGAGCGTCTACTCCTCGCACACCGATGCTTCCCATCAGTACGCCGAAGGCGTGCGTTTCGCGCCGCTGCCGGCGATCATGGCGGC
>DASUGE010000307.1:0-2458 GCA_036274215.1 Polyangiaceae bacterium
ATCTCGCTCGGCGTCGTGTGCAGGTGCCGGCGTAGATAGCGGATGAGCCCGCGCGTCTGGCTCGCCTTGCGCGTCCCGTAGCCGTAGCTCACCCGGGCGGCGCGCTCGATGCACTCGTCCGTTCCCATGTAGTCGACCAGCGCCACGAAGCCGTGGTCGAGCACGGGGAAGTAGAGCCCGAGGATCTCTTCGCCGCCCGGAGATACGGGTCGCCTGCTCATGCCGCGGTCAGCGTACCAAGAGCTCGGCGATCTGCACAGCGTTCAGGGCAGCACCCTTGCGCAGGTTGTCGGACACGACCCAGAGATTGAGCGCGCCCGGCACTGCCAGATCGTCGCGCACGCGACCGACGTACACGGGATCGGTGTCGGCGGCCTGGAGCGGCTGCGGCTCGGCGCCCGGGGCGTACTCGCCCTCGACGAGCACGACGCCCGGCGCGTTGCGCAGGAGCTCTCTCGCGCGCGCGGCGCTCAGCGGGGCGTGAAACTCGACGTGAACCGCTTCCGAATGGCCGCTCACGACCGGCACGCGCACGCACGTGGGAGTGACGCCGATCGAAGCGTCGCCCATGATCTTGCGCGTCTCGTTCACCATCTTGAGCTCTTCCTCCGAGTAGCCGTCCTTGCCCGGCTTCCAGTCGGAGAGCACGTTCATCGCGATCTGGCCCGGGAACACCTTGGGGGTCGGCTTCCCGCCGCGCGCCACCTCCGCGATCTGCCCGCGGAGCTCTTCCACGGCGTCGTGGCCCTTGCCGCTCGTCGCCTGGTAGGTCGAGACCACGATGCGCTTGATGCGCGCCACGTCGTGGAGCGGCTTGAGCGCAACCACCATCTGGATGGTGCTGCAGTTCGGGTTGGCGATGATGCCCTTCGTCCGCTCGGCGAGCGCGCCCGGATTCACCTCGGGCACGACGAGCGGTACGTCCGGGTCCATGCGCCAGGCGCTCGAGTTGTCGATCACGACGGCGCCCGCCTTCGCGGCGACCGGCGCAAACTCGCGCGCGGTTCCGGCGCCCGCGCTGAAGAGCGCGATGTTGACGCCTTCGAACGACCCCGTGCCGAGCTTCTCCACCGTGAGCTCCCCGCCAGCGTAGGGAAGCTTCTTACCCGCCGAGCGCTCCGAGGCGAGAGCCACGACACGCTTGGCCGGAAAGCTCCGGCGCTCGAGCGTACGAAGCATCTCGCGACCGACGGCTCCGGTCGCGCCTACGACGGCAACGGTGGTCATTTCTTCTTTTCTCCTTGTGCCGCAGGCGAATTGCCCACGAAGCTTGAGCCGCGGGGTCTATCTCACCCCCCTGCCTCGCGCAAACAGCTAGGATTTGTCCCGTGACAAGGCGCGCTTTCGCCGTCGGCTGCTTTCTCTTCGGCGCGTGCGTGCTCGGCGCCGCACCGTCCTGTTCGCGCGAGCCCGAGGGGCGCCCGTCCGCGCTCCCGAAGTCCGAGCTGGGCACGAAGACCAGCGCTCCCGCGCGGCGCGCGCCGCTCTCCCCAGCGCGCGTGTTTCCCCCCATCGACCGCGCGGAGGTGAGCGCCGAGGTCGTGGAGAGCGACGGCAGTCGTCGTTTCGTCGCGCAGGGTCTGCGCCTGATCGAGCGCCCGGGTGGCTCGCTCGAAGCAGCCGCCGAGTTTTTGCCGCCCGCGAAGAGCGTGACCGCGCTCGAGCTCCCGCGCCGCTTAGGCGGCGGGTTCCTGTTCGTCGTGAACGCCGGTGGGTACGCGGTGCTGTACCGCGCTTCGTACTGGACCGGTCCGCTTCGCCCCGTCGCGCGCCTCGACGGCGAGCTCGAGCGCGTCGTCCCCGGCTTCGATCGACTGTACGTGCAGAGGAGCCGCGTCTCGCCCTTCGTCGCGCTCGATCTCGAGTCGGCGCGCGAGCTCGATCTCGGCAGCCTGGTGCGCTCGCCGAGCTACGGCTCGATGGCCTTCGCCGACGAGTGGCTCGGCGCGGTCGAGCTGCCGCTGCGCGGAGTGCTCGCCACGTTCGACGCCGGGCAGAGCTGGCACCCGCTCGACCTCGATCGCGCCGAGCTCTCGGTGGTCGAGTCGGGCATCCTGGTCGAGACTCCCGAGCGCCGCTTCGTGCTCGGCCCGACGGGTGCGCTGCTGCCGCTGCGCCGGGCGGACCTGACACCGCCCGCGGCTCCGAGCGCGCGCGTGGCGAGCGCGAACACGCCGCGCCCCCTCGGCCCTCGCCCGCTCGAAACCGCCGTGCTGCACGGGTTCCCCGAGCCCGGCGGAACGGCGCTCGTGGCGGCCGGCGGTCTGCTCGCGCGAGTGAGTCTCGCCGACGGCGCGATCCTGGCGCGCCGCAAGGACGCCTACGCGGGGCGTTCGCCCTGTGAAGCCGTGCCGCTCGGCAGCGGCGCCGGGTTCGTGTGTGGGGAAGCGCGCGGAGCGACGCACCTCTACGCGTTCGAGAAGCCCTTCGGCCTGCGCGCCGTGCGAAGCTTCGAAGA
>DASUGE010000308.1:0-2620 GCA_036274215.1 Polyangiaceae bacterium
TCGCGGTGCTCGTCATGGGCATCGGCCTCGTCGGCCCGGGCTGTGATCGAAAGGGCAACGGCGAGACGGCAAGCTCGGGTGGAGCAGTAGCCGGACATTCGGACGCCGGCGACGCCGCGGGTACCGCCGCGTCGGGTGGCAAGCCATCCGGTGCCGGGACGGCCGAGGCGGGTGCGGCTGGCAAGCCCCCGACTGACTGGCTCTCGGATCCGGAGGCATGGACGCCCGTGGAAACGCTGGCCAAGTGCTCTACGAAGGTGGCACGCGATCCGAAAACCCTGTGGCCGGGTTTTGTCTGGACCGCATGCGGCGCCGGCTGCCAAGAGGCAAGAGTATTGCCGGTGGACGGGGCGGTGTTCGCTGCAACTCTCGGCACGGCCGCCCGCGTCGTCGACGGGACGCTGCAGCTGTCGCTCTCACTGCGGAGCGAGGGGGAGCACACCCGTTATCTGCTCGGGACCTACTCCTTCGGCGACGGCAGCGCCTCCGTGCTCGTGAGCGAAGAGGGTCCCTGTATTGCCCAAGTCGCCGGCCGGGGGGCGCCCGCCTCCCTCCGCATCATGCCGCGGCAGGGCGACTTTCAGTACCGGCTCGGCTTCTTCGACTTCTCGCACGCAGCGTTGAGCTGGTTGTCGCCGCCCCTCACTTCGCTCGTCGACGCCTTCGATTTCCGCGGGGGATGGGGAGGCGTGGCTTCGTTCAGGGACCTCATGGTCGCCGCCGATCCGACCGTCGCGGCCATGTCGTCCGTCTACAAGACGCAGGGGCTGATTTTCTATCCGACGAGCAACCAAGACCTCGTGGCGGTCACGGAGGAGAGAGACAAGGGCGGCACCGTCCTCGGGTGGGATCCCAAGCAGGGCTCGTTTCCCCTCGCCAGTAGCGACAAGTGGACTCCGGTGCGGCTTGGGCTGTCGGCGGAGCGCGCCGCTTGGCTCGGCGCGACGGGCCCGCAGGTGAGCGACGGGCGTTACGATTCCGCCCGCATCTACTCCTGCAAGCTGCCCGCTGCCGGCGACGAGTGCCAGGTGGACACGGGCCCCGCGCTCTCGATCACGACGTCGAGCGGCGTGCTTTCGACCGAGGGCCGCTTCATCGCGCTGAACGGGTGCGTCAGCGACGGCTGCTCGGTGTACCTCTACGACTTTTCCGCCGATGCGCTCTACCGCGTCAACCCGCTGCACGCGGGACACGCGAGCGAGGTGATCGGACTCTCCGCCGACGAGCTCTTTCTCGCCGACGCGAGCGAACCCTTGGTGGGCACGCCGGACTTCGACAGCCTCGTTCGCCTGAGCCTTTCACGAGTGGACGACTTCGCCACCCGACTCTGACGCGCTCGCTCGGTTGAAGGTGCGCCTCGCTCGAGAAGCCCCCTCGGCTCGGTTCGGCGGCGCGCCCGCGGTCAGTTCTGAGCGGACTTCGGCAGGCCCCGGGGGCGCGTTCACGGAAGCAGCCGAAAATGGCCGAGCGCGTAGCGCCCGTCGCCGTAGAGGGGCAACACGACGACGCGGTCGAACCCCGCTTCCGCCGCGCGCGGCACCGAAAGCTGTTCGACGCGCAGCCCTGCTGCATGGCGGGGCTCGACGTCCACGCTGCCGAGCTCGACGTCACCGTGAAAGAACGAGACGCGATAGGCATCGTTGTTGTCCACACTGACCTCGGCGCGTCTCACCTGCTCGAGCGCGGGCCAGTCGAGCTCGAGCGCGCGACAGCTCGAGGGACAGTGAAAGCGGTGGACCCCCGGAGCATCCCAAGCCGTGCCGTTCGCTTTCACGGGAGCAAGTTCGGAGGCTCGGTGCTGCTCCACGCCTCGCGAGCGTGCCAGGTGCGTGCGGCGGCCGAGCCAGGCTCCTGCGCCGAGCGCCGGGTAGCTCACGAGTGACACCGTTACCGAAAGCAGCACTGCGATGACTCCTGCGCCAGTCAGGCCAACGCGCGCTCCGCGCCCGAGAGCGGGCGACACGAGCAGGCGATCGGAGCTCAACGTGTACAGGGCCGCCGCGAGCACGATCAGGATGCCGTCGAACGGTATGCGATACCGCGCCTCGCCGAGGGAAAGCGCAGCCATCGCCAGCGCCGTGCCCATCGTCGCGCCGAACACGATCAAGGTGGGCGGAAACGAGCGCTTGCGAAACGCGCGCCGCAGCAGCCCGACGAGCATGAAGACACCCGGAAGCGCGACCAGCACCAGAAAGCCCTGCGCGGCGACCGTGGCGAGGCGCTCGTCGACTTTCCCGAAATCGCCTGGCCAATATTCGCAGCGCGAGAGATCGAGCACATTGCCGATTGCCCGCACGAGACAAGCCTTCGGGTCTTCGCGCCAGCGCTCGAGCACCCACGCGAAGAGCCCGCGCGAATCGTAGATGCTGAGCGGGATCTCGTGCATCCCGGAGTAGCCGTGGTGCAGGAGCGCGGGCGGCACCCAGCCCGTGTTGAGCTCGGGGTGGCCGGGAGCCCTGAATTCGAGGCCGCTCACCGCCCCCGCCTGACCGAGCGCCACGTTCATGAGGAAGTTGTTGGAGACGGGACAGAAGCCACCGGAAAGCCGCGTGCAGCGTGCAGCGAGAGGCGCGAGCACGGCAAGCCAGCTGACGACGGCCCCGCCGAGCGTGTAAAGGCG
>DASUGE010000309.1:0-4832 GCA_036274215.1 Polyangiaceae bacterium
GACAAGCCGAAGCCGGTCAGAACGAGAACCGCGAATGCCCTGATGTTCGTAAGCAACGTGTTCATCCACCGACTCCCGGGCCAACGGCAGCAAAAATCGGACCGATACTCACCACCACCGCAAACCTAATAATGCCTCGAAAACAGGGGCTTGTGCCAACGGACCTGCGAACATTTGGCACAGACCGCGACATCATTTGGGTGGCCCGAGCCTCGCGCGACGGCTCAACTGAACGGGCGTGCGGGGGTTCGCGGTTCTCGCGTGTAAGTGCGGGTAAGTGGGCCCTTGCTTGAACGTCGCTCGATGACCAGCTAGGTTCCGCGGCCCCGAAAAGGCCGGGACCCCCGAGGAGTCGCTAGATGAAGGACGGCATTCACCCCGAGTACGAGTTCGTGAGCGTCACGTGCGCTTGCGGCAACGCGTTTCAGACGCGCTCCACGAAGAAGGAGTTCACCGTGGACGTGTGCGCCGCGTGTCACCCCTTCTACACCGGCAAGCAGCGCCTCATCGACACGCAGGGTCGCGTCGATCGCTTCCGGAAGAAGTACGGCACCCAAACCGCTCAGAAGTAGAGCGGAATTCGCCGCGCAGCGAGCGCTCGCTGCCTCCGGCATTATACTGACTCGATGTCGAATCAGCCGGCGGTCATTGGTCCTGACGGGGTGGCGCGCCCCTACATCGGCGGTCAGGCACTGATCGAAGGCGTGATGATGCGCTCGCCGCACGCGTTCGCCGCCGTCGTGCGTCGGCGCGACGGCAGCCTGCTCGTGCGCGAAGAGCCGATGCAGGATCTGCGCAAGGGTGCCCGCGCCCTACCGCTCGTGCGCGGCGTCGTCGCGCTCGTGGAGGCTTTGAAGCTCGGCTCACGCGCGCTGCGCTTCTCGGCCGAGGTGTTCGAGAAGGACCTCGAGGAGGGCGACAAGCCGAGCTCGAAGCGAAGCTCGAAGCCGAACCTGCTCGCCGTGCTCTCCTTGCCGATCATCGCCCTGCTCACGAACGAGCCGGAGCTACCCTCGGCCTCCCCCGCGGACGGCAAGAAATCCAGCCTCGTCACCGCGCTTTCGGTGGCGTTCGCGCTCGGCCTGTTCGTGGCATTGCCGCAGATGTTCGCCGAGGGCGTGAGCCGCGTGCTCAAGCTCGGGCTCGACGTGCGGAGCGCGCAATTTCAGCTGCTCACGGGCGGCGCGAAGCTCTTCATCGTCGTCGGGTACATGCTCCTGATTCGGCGCATCCCGGAGATTTACCGCGTCTTTCAGTACCACGGCGCGGAGCACAAATCGATTTACGCGTACGAGTCGGGTCGCGAGCTCGGCATCGCCTCGGCCCGCCCGCAGACGACGCTCCACCCGCGCTGCGGCACGACCTTCATCGTGATGGTCGCGATCGTCTCGATCTTCGCGTTCACGCTGCTCGGGCCGCTCGTGCCGAACTTCGGCCTCGGCCGCGTCGCGGACAACGTGACGCTGTTCGTGATGAAGCTGCCGTTCCTCCCGCTGATCGCCGCGGTGACGTTCGAGCTCCAGCGTCTGCTCGCGCGCTTCGCGAAGCAGGGGCCGCTCCGGATCCTCTTGTGGCCGGGTTTCCTGGTTCAGAAGATCACGACCATCGAGCCCGACGACGCGCAGCTCGAGGTCGCGCTCGCGGCGCTCGCGGTGGCCGCGAAGCGCGAGCAGGCGCCCGACGCGCCGCCCACGGGGGAGCGCGCGTTCCCCGACTTCGGCGCCGTGGTCGCCGGCTGAGATGCTGCCGCGCCAGAAGCTCGAGGGGCTCGCGCGCCGCCACGCCGAGCTCGAGCAGCTCCTCTGCGAGCCGGCGGTGCTCACCGACGGGACGCGCCTCACCTCGCTCAACCGGGAGCGCGGCCAGATCACGCCGCTCGTCGAATCGTTCGGGCGCTACAAGGCGATCGAGCGCTCGATCGCCGACGACCGGGAGGCCCTGAACGATCCCGAGCTCGGCGAGCTGGCGCGTGAAGAGCTGCCGGGTCTGGAAGCGAAGCTGGCGACGCTCGAGGAGCAGCTCCGGGTCCTGCTCCTGCCGCAGGATCCGAACGACGACAAGAACACGATCCTCGAAATCCGCGGCGGCACGGGCGGGGAGGAAGCGGCGCTGTTCGCGGCCGATCTCTTCCGCATGTACGTGCGGTACGCCGAGCGGCGCGGCTGGCGCGTCGAGATCATGAGCCAGAGCGAAGCGGCTGCGGGTGGCCTCAAAGAGGTGATCGCGCTCGTCAGCGGACAGCGTGTCTACTCGAGCCTCAAGCACGAGGGCGGCGTACACCGCGTGCAGCGCGTCCCCGCGACCGAAACGCAGGGGCGCATCCACACGTCGACGGCGACGGTCGCCGTGCTTCCCGAGGCCGAGGAGGTCGATTTCGAGCTCGACGAGAAGGACCTGCGCTTCGACATCGCGGCGTCCGGCGGGCCCGGCGGCCAAGGCGTGAACACGACGAACAGCGCCGTCCAGATCACGCACCTACCGACGGGCATGATCGTGAAATGCCAGGACGAGCGCAGCCAGCTCAAGAACCGCGCCAAAGCGCTCAAGATTTTGCGCAGCCGCCTGCTCGACATCGAGCGCGAAAAGCAGGATCTGGCGCTGCGCGACGAGCGGCGCGGCATGGTGAAATCGGGGGATCGCTCCGACAAGATTCGGACCTATAATTTCCCTCAGAATCGCGTCACGGACCACCGCATCGGGCTCACGCTGCACGAGCTCGACCGCGTGATGGAAGGCAACGTCGAGCCACTCGTCGACGCGCTCACCGCCCACCACCAAGCCGAGCTTCTCGCCCAGAGCCAAGACGAAACGAGCAAGGACACGTCGTGAACCCGAGCGTCGACCGCGCCGCGAGCCTCCGCACCCCGGACCACGACGCGCTCCTCTGCGCCCTCGTGCTCGCTCCGCACGCCTTCTCGCGCAATCGCTTCTTCGAGCTCTTCGAGCAGCCCGAGCTCAAGCGCCTCCGCCGTCGCGCGACGCGGGTGCGCGGCATCTTGCGCCAGCTCTCGACGGGCGCGGAGGTCACGGGCGAGCTCGAGCTCGCCGACGGCCGGCGGCTGCTCCGCTACCACGTGGCGGAGCTCGGGCTGTCGCGCACGGCGGCGCTCTCGCCGCTCGAGGCGGCTGCGCTGCGCTTCTCGCTCGCGCGCGCGCGCCGCACCCCGGTCGATCCGGGCGATCGCGCCATCGTGGAAACCGCGCTCGCGCGGCTTTCGGAGCGCACGGGCGAGAGCGTCACGCTCGCCGAGTGAGCGTCAGCGCTCGAGCGCGCGGCTGAGCGCTTCGAGCACGCTCGTTTCGCCTTCCGTGAGCGGGGGGCTCGCTTCGCCGCGGAACGGGAGCTTGCGCGCCGGCGGTGCCGTCCGCGAGCGGGCGGGCAACCAGGCGTGGTCGATTTTCCCGAAGCGTCCCTCTGCGCCGACGAAGAGCGCTGCGAGATCGGGGCCCGTCGCCCGGCGCGGTGCGGGTCGCTGCACCAGCGCCACGCCCGCGAGCGACGTCGCGCCGAAACCGGCCACGCGCTGGGCGACGGGATCGGCGAACGCGTCCGGCATACCCGGCAGACCGCGCGCGACGAAGCTGCTCACGTCGAGCTCGGGCATGGGCGCCTCGAGACCCAGCGTGCGGCCTTCGGCCTCGAGAGCGCGCTCGACGTGCGACAGCGGCATGTCGCCCGGGGCGCGCGCGAGGCCCGACACGACATCCACGTGCCAACCGTCACCCGGGGCGCGCTCCTCGGGGACCTCCGGCAGCCCCGAGCGGAAGCGGCGCCGCGCGCCACGCGGCGGACCGAGCGGTGAGCCCGGACAAAAGAGGCCGTCCGGGTCGAAGGCGTGCTTCACGCGCGAGAGCAGCTCGAGACCACCCGGTCCGAGCTCGTCGCCGAGCGCCTCGGCGCGCAGCCGTCCGATGCCGTGGTGGTGCCCGATGGTGCCGCCTGCCTGGTGAACGGCCGAAAGCGCCTCGCGCCACAGGCTCTCGTGCAGGCGTACGACCTCCGCCGTCGGCGAGGGCGCGACGAACGTGAAGTAGATGCTGCAGCCGTCGGGATAGGCGTGGCTCAGGTGCGCCATCACGAGCGCCTTCTTGCCGAGCACGCGGCGTACGGAGTCGTAGAGCTCTTCGAGTCGCGACCACGGCGCCGCGACCTCCATCGTGTCGCTGAACGTGCCGTGCCGAAACATCAGCGACTGGTCGTAGCTCACGGCGTAGCGTCGCTCGAACCAGTGCTCGGCGGGCTCCGCACCGAGCGAGCGACCGCCCTCTTCGCGCGCGAGGGCGAGAGCGCGCTCCGCGTCCTCCTTCGCTTCACCCGCTTCGCCCTCGAAGACGAAGAGGAGCTTCACGCGTCGCATGAAGGTCTTCTCGGCCACGCCGAGACCGAACGTGATCCACGACGGATGCGAGAGCCAGCCCGCGATGCTCGCGTAGCGTTGGGCGTCCCACGGAACGACGGACGTCGACGGCGCATGCTCGTGGCGGTGGCGGCCGAGCAGCGCCGAGTCGAGCGGATCGTAGAGACGCGCGACGGCGGGACGCAGACCGGATTGGTAGATGCGCCGGAGCGTCGTCATCCCCGCACGCGTGGTCGGCAGCTCGAGCGCGAGAAAAGCGCGCTCCGGGGGCACCGCGTGCAGGCGGAGCTCGAGCTCGGTGAGGATGCCGAGCGTCCCCTCGCTCCCCACGAGCAGCGGCAAGAGGTCGAGACCGGCCCGCCGCCGTTCGAAGGTTGCCGTCGCGCCGCTCGCGAGCACCGCGGTCGCGGAAACGAGCATGTCCTCGATCTTCCCGTAGCGCCCGGAGCACTGACCCGCGCCGCGCGCCGCGAC